>NZ_JBVIJE010000006.1:0-78598 GCF_055581585.1 Streptomyces sp. NPDC031426 | reverse complement strand
TGGCGGCGCGGTCCGTGTCGGGCACGGACCCCCACCGAGCCTGACAGCCTAGCGCCGTCGCAGATCAGCGACGCGCCCCCGCTCAGGACCCGCGGTCTCCCCGTACCCCGCCCCCGAGCGGAGCGCCATGCCCCTGCGCGGCCCCGGCAGTGGGGCTCGCCGCGCCGGGGCCTGCTCACCCCCCGGAGGGGCTCCGTTAGCCCCGGCCACGGCGATCTGCACCCCCTGGTCGGCGAGCGCCTGCAATTCGGTGGCGGCGCGGTCGTCGTGGATCGGCGGCTCGTCGGTGACCAGGCGCGTGATGAGATCCGTCGGCACGGTCTGGAACATCGTGTCCGTGCCGAGCTTGGTGTGGTCGGCGAGGACCACGACCTCCGCGGCGGCCTGGACGAGCGCCCGGTCGACGGACGCCGAGAGCATGTTGGACGTGGACAGACCGCGCTCGGCGGTGAGCCCGCTCCCCGACAGGAAGGCCTTGGACACCCGCAGCCCCTGCAGGGACTGCTCGGCTCCGGAGCCGACGAGGGCGTAGTTGGAGCCGCGCAGGGTGCCGCCGGTCATCACGACCTCCACCCGGTTGGCGTGGGCCAGCGCCTGGGCCACCAGCAACGAGTTGGTGACGACGGTCAGCCCGGGCACCCTGGCGAGCCGGCGGGCCAGCTCCTGTGTGGTCGTACCGGCCCCGACCACGATGGCCTCGCCCTCTTCGACGAGGCCCGCCGCGAGGTCGGCGATGGCTGTCTTCTCGGCGGTCGCGAGATGGGATTTCTGCGGAAAGCCGGATTCTCGCGTGAACCCGCCCGGCAGTACCGCACCGCCGTGCCGGCGGTCGAGGAGTCCTTCTGCCTCCAGTGCCCGCACGTCCCGCCGTACGGTCACTTCGGAGGTCTGGACGACGCGGGCGAGCTCACGGAGCGACACGGCACCGTTCGCTCGCACCATTTCGAGGATCAATTGGCGACGTTCAGCAGCGAACACGAAACTGACAGTAACCCCAGCGACCGTCTGCTTTCAGCAGTTTGCGCCGAATAAACGAAGTTGTTCGCATGGCAGGGCGGGAAGTGGTATAGGACCTACCCGCCCTGACTATGCCGTACGCAAACGCGGCAACTCCCCGTGACCAGCGGATAGTCGGATCCGGCCGTCAGGCCTCCGCGCCGGCCTTGCGGGTGTGCAGCTGCCGGGCGACCTCCGCGATCGACCCCGAAAGGGAGGGGTACACGGTGAAGGCGTTCGCGATCTGTTCGACTGTCAGATTGTTGTCGACGGCGATCGAGATCGGGTGGATCAGTTCCGAGGCCCGCGGCGCCACGACCACACCGCCGACGACGATCCCCGTGCCCGGACGGCAGAAGATCTTCACGAAGCCGTCGCGGATGCCCTGCATCTTGGCGCGCGGGTTGCGCAGGAGGGGCAGTTTGACGACCCGTGCGTCGATCTTGCCCGCGTCCACGTCCGCCTGCGTGTAGCCGACGGTCGCGATCTCGGGGTCGGTGAAGACGTTCGAGGAGACGGTCTTCAGGTTCAGCGGGGCCACCGCGTCGCCGAGGAAGTGGTACATGGCGATACGTCCCTGCATGGCGGCGACGGACGCGAGGGCGAAGACACCGGTCACGTCACCGGCCGCGTAGACGCCCGGAGCGGTCGTCCTGGACACCTTGTCGGTCCAGATGTGCCCCGAGTCGCGCAGCTTGACGCCGGCCTCCTCCAGGCCGAGCCCCGCGCTGTTCGGGATGGCGCCGACGGCCATCAGACAGTGCGTACCGCTGATGACGCGCCCGTCGGCCAGCGTCACCTCCACCCGGTCCCCGACCCGCTTGGCGGAGGCGGCACGGGAACGGGCCATGACGTTCATGCCACGGCGCCGGAAGACGTCCTCCAGCACGGCGGCGGCGTCCGGGTCCTCACCGGGGAGGACCCGGTCCCGGGAGGAGACGAGCGTGACCTTGGACCCCAGCGCCTGATACGCACCGGCGAACTCGGCACCGGTTACACCGGAGCCGACCACGATCAGCTCTTCCGGCAGCTCGGTGAGGTCGTAGACCTGGGTCCAGTTCAGGATGCGCTCGCCGTCGGGCTGGGCGTCGGGCAGCTCGCGCGGGTGACCGCCGGTGGCGATGAGGACGGCGTCTGCGGTGAGGGTCTCCTCGGTGCCGTCGGCGGCGGTGACGACGACCTTCCGGGACCCGTCGAGGGCCTGCATGCCGTCCAGCCGGCCGCGCCCGCGCATGACCCGGGCGCCGGCGCGGGTGACGGAGGCGGTGATGTCGTGCGACTGCGCGAGCGCGAGCCGCTTCACGCGCCGGTTGACCTTCCCGAGGTCCACCCCGACCACCCGGGCCGCCTGCTCCAGCGGCGGGGTGTCGTCGGCGACGATGATCCCGAGCTCCTCGTACGACGAGTCGAAGGTGGTCATCACCTCGGCCGTAGCGATGAGCGTCTTCGACGGCACGCAGTCGGTCAGCACCGACGCTCCGCCCAGACCGTCGCAGTCGACGACGGTCACCTCCGCACCGAGCTGGGCGGCCACCAGGGCCGCTTCGTATCCGCCGGGTCCGCCACCGATGATCACGATCCGAGTCACGTACTCCATTGTCCCGCACGCTTCAAGGTGCTACTGCCCGGGGGCGCACGGAAGCTCTTCCTGGGACTCGAGTGACTCGCGTTCCCCCTGCCGTACCCTCTCCCCATGTCGCTCTATGCCGCGTACGCCGGCAACCTCGACGCGCGCCTGATGTCGGACCGCGCCCCGCACTCCCCGCTGCGCGCCACGGGCTGGCTGAACGGCTGGCGGCTGACGTTCGGCGGCGAGCAGCTCGGCTGGGAGGGCGCGCTGGCGACGATCGTCGAGGATCCGCTCGCGCAGGTCTTCGTCGGCCTGTATGACATCGCACCCCTGGACGAGGAGTCCCTCGATCGGTGGGAGGGCGTGGGACTCGATCTCTATCGCCGGGTACGCGTGCGTGTGCACACCCTCGACGGCGAGGAGGCCGCGTGGACGTACGTCCTGAACGGTTACGAGGGCGGCCTGCCCTCGGCCCGCTACCTGGGCGAGATCGCCGACGCGGCGGAGTCGGCCGGGGCGCCGCACGACTATGTGATGGAGCTGCGCAAGCGCCCCTGCTGAGCACCGGCGGCTCACAGAAGACGCACAGACCCATTTCGTCACGGCCTCGTCGGAAACAACAAGACAACGAAAGCAATCCCGTGACGTCTGTCATCTACGCGCGTAGGCGAACACCGGCTACCCTCGACCACGTGAACGCATCTCTTCTTCCGGACGACATCCAGGGCGACCCGTACGCCGCCGCCGACGCCGCCGCCGCGCGCCTGCGCGAACTCACCGGCGCCGAGACCCACGACGTCGCCCTCGTGATGGGCTCCGGCTGGGCTCCGGCCGTCGACGCCCTGGGCGCACCCGACGCCGAGTTCCAGGTCACCGAGCTGCCCGGCTTCCCGCCGCCGGCCGTGGAGGGGCACGGCGGCAAGATCCGCTCGTACTCCTTCGGTGACAAGCGCGCGCTGGTCTTCCTGGGCCGCACGCACTACTACGAGGGCCGTGGCGTCGCCGCCGTCGCCCACGGCGTCCGCACGGCCGTGGCCTCCGGCTGCAAGACGATCGTCCTGACCAACGGCTGCGGCGGCCTGCGCGAGGGCATGCGCCCCGGCCAGCCGGTCCTGATCAGCGACCACATCAACCTGACGGCGACGTCCCCGATCGTCGGCGCCAACTTCGTCGACCTGACGGACCTCTACTCGCCCCGCCTGCGCGCCCTGTGCAAGGAGATCGACCCCTCCCTGGAGGAGGGCGTCTACGCGCAGTTCCCCGGCCCGCACTACGAGACCCCGGCCGAGATCCGTATGGCCCGCGTCATCGGCGCGGACCTGGTCGGCATGTCCACCGTCCTGGAGGCCATCGCCGCCCGCGAGGCGGGTGCCGAGGTGCTGGGCATCTCCCTGGTCACCAACCTGGCGGCCGGCATGACCGGCGAGCCCCTCAACCACGAGGAGGTCCTCCAGGCAGGCCGCGACTCGGCCGCCCGGATGGGCGCGCTGCTGGGCCAGGTCCTGGGGAAGCTGTAAGACAGACGACATGCCGTCGGCCTCTCACGGGGGTACGGCGGCATTGGCGGCAACGCCGGGGCCACCGGGGACTCGCGGGGCTACGGCGGCTACGGCGGCGCCACCGGGGCTCGCGGGCTGCGGCGGAAGTGGTGGGGCGACCGGGGACTCGCGGGGCTACGGCGGCAACGGCGGAGCCATCGCGGACTCATGGAGACTGCGAGTGCACGGCCGAACGGTGGCTCGGGGACTCTCGGCGCTGCGAGCGCACCAACGGGCGTCGGGCCTGGGTCTCGCGAGTCGCTGAGCACACCGCCGAGTGGCGGGCTCAGCGACTCACGGGACTACGAGCACCCGGCCAGGCGGCGGGCCCGGTGGGGCGGTGCCGCTCGTTGACTTTCCAGCCGACCGAGTGGGGTGGGCGGGTGGGAAACGGGGGTCTGGGGGCGGAGCCCCCAGCGAAGACTAGGAGAGGTTGATCCCAAGGTGCACGACGAACTGATGGCCAAGGCCCACGCATGGCTCGCCGAGGACCCCGACCAGGAGACCCGCGCCGAACTCGCCAAGCTGATCGAGGCCGGTGACATCGACGAACTGTCGGCCCGTTTCAGCGGCACCCTCCAGTTCGGCACCGCAGGTCTCCGCGGTGAACTCGGCGCCGGCCCGATGCGCATGAACCGCAGCGTCGTGATCAGGGCGGCGGCCGGCCTCGCCGCGTACCTGAAGAAGAACGGCCACCCCGGTGGACTCGTCGTCATCGGCTACGACGCCCGCCACAAGTCCGCCGACTTCGCCCGTGACACCGCCGCCGTGATGACCGGCGCCGGCCTGCGCGCCGCCGTACTCCCCCGCCCGCTGCCCACCCCGGTCCTGGCGTACGCCATACGGCACCTCGGCGCGGTCGCGGGCGTGGAGGTCACCGCCAGCCACAACCCGCCCCGGGACAACGGCTACAAGGTCTACCTCGGCGACGGCTCCCAGATCGTGCCGCCCGCCGACGCGGAAATCGCCGCGGAGATCGACGCGATCGCCTCCCTGAACGACGTACCGCGCCCGGACGCCGGCTGGGAGACCCTGGACGACGCGGTCCTGGACGCCTATCTGACCCGTACGGACGCCGTCCTCGCCGAGGGCTCCCCCCGCATCGCCCGCACGGTCTACACGGCGATGCACGGCGTCGGCAAGGACGTCCTCCTCGCCGCCTTCGCCCGGGCCGGCTTCCCGGAGCCGGTGCTGGTCGCCGAGCAGGCCGACCCCGACCCGGACTTCCCCACGGTCGCCTTCCCCAACCCGGAGGAGCCGGGCGCGATGGACCTGGCGTTCGCGCAGGCCCGTACGGCCGACCCGGACCTGGTCATCGCCAACGACCCCGACGCCGACCGCTGCGCGGTGGCCGTCAAGGAGGGCGAGGACTGGCGGATGCTGCGCGGCGACGAGGTCGGCGCCCTGCTCGGCGCCCACCTGGTCCGCCGGGGCGCGAGCGGCGTGTTCGCCGAGTCGATCGTCTCCTCCTCCCTCCTCGGCCGGATCGCCGAGAAGGCCGGCCTCCCCTACGAGGAGACCCTGACCGGCTTCAAGTGGATCGCCCGCGTGGACGGCCTGCGTTACGGCTACGAGGAGGCCCTCGGCTACTGCGTGGACCCCGAGGGCGTGCGCGACAAGGACGGCATCACGGCCGCGCTGCTGATCACCGAGCTGGCCTCGCAGCTCAAGGAGGAGGGCCGTACCCTCCTCGACCTCCTCGACGACCTCGCCGTGGAGCACGGTCTGCACGCCACCGACCAGCTGTCGGTCCGCGTGCAGGACCTCTCGCTGATCGCCGACGCGATGCGCCGCCTGCGCGAGCAGCCGCCGACCGAGCTGGCGGGCCTGGCCGTCACCGACGCCGAGGATCTGACCCGGGGCAGCGCCAAGCTCCCCCCCACGGACGGCCTGCGCTACACGCTCGACGGCGCCCGCGTGATCGTCCGCCCGAGCGGGACCGAGCCGAAGCTGAAGTGCTACCTGGAGGTCGTCGTACCGGTCGCGGACCACGCGGCCCTGCCGGCCGCCCGCGCCCGCGCGACGGACCTCCTCACCGCGATCAAGCGGGACCTGTCGGCGGCCGCCGGCATCTGACCCGTACGACACCGATGGGGGTGCCCCGGCCCAGGGCACCCCCATTTCGTCATCCCCGGACCAGCGACCTTCGCCAACTGCCGGGAATGCAGCCGCTGTTCGCTCCTCGCCTCGCGGTCGCGCCCTCGGGGCCGACGACACCGAGGCAGCGCCCCTTAACACGACTCGCCTCCGCCGCCCGTAGCGACACGCTGCGGCACACCGCGACACGCCGCGACACGACGGAAGTGAGCAAGCGTCAGGAGGTGCCTCAGAAGGCCTAATAGTCGGTCAATCTGCTTTTAATAACGTGCACTTGACAGGCAGTCGGCAACCTCCGGCGAGCGGCGCAAGGCGACAGAAATACCCCGATCGGCCCCCCGTTCCTGTTGTCTTATATGACCGGTATGACCGGTGTGGGTACTTTTACTCCTGAGCCGGCTGACGGGCCGGTATCTCTGAAACCGGAGACAGGAGAAGCGATATGAAGCTCCCCCGTTCCACCGTCGTCACCGCTGGTATCGCGGCCGCGTCTGCCCTGGCCGCGACCGGTATCACCTACGCCTCGGCGGCCTCCGCCCCTCAGTCGACCCCGGCTCCCCAGTCCATCCCGGCCGCTCCCGACACGGCTCCGTTCGGCGGCGAAGCCGGACAGGGCAAGGGCAACGAAGGCGGAAACAGAGGCAGGGGCCGCGAGGACTGGGGTCCCGAGGACTGGGGCCGGATCGAGATCAACGAGCGCTCCTACTCCGCCCACCCCGGCGACTGCATCACCGTGATCAGCGGCCTGGGCGCGAGGACCCTGAACATCCGCAACGACAGCCGTAAGACCGTCGAGGTCTTCCGCGGGGTGGTCTGCGACAACGGCGCTCCCGTCGCCACTGTCGGGCCCCGCAGCTCCGCGGACGGTGTGCGCGTCGGGCACATCCACGGCATCAACATCAAGGACGGCGTGGTGGCCAGCTTCCGCGTGGTCCGGCACTTCGACGAGGACTGGGACTAGTCCGCGGCGAAGTGCGCAGGTGGTGCTCCGGCCCGCCGGAATCGGGCCGGAGCACCCGCTCTGACCATTGTCGGACGGGCGACACGCCGGGCGCATCCCGCCAGGACCGGACACCGGGCGCCGTACGCCGGGTCTCCGGGCGGCCGTCCTCTCATCCACGGCCGCACCGCCCGGTGCTGCCCGCCCGAGCGCCCTCCGTCGGCGCCGGTCCCGACGCGAGGGCCGTCGGCTTCCTTCCCATCGTTTCCCACCGCCGAACGGGTGAGGAAGCGGCGTAAGACGCACTGCGGGGTGAGTGAGATGAGTGTGGGCCTGGTGGAGGACATCAGCGACGACACCTATGTCCTGGACCTCGTCTCCATCACGCTGACCCCCGCGCTGCCGTGGCTCGGGCACCAGGTCCGCTGCGAGCTGGCCGGCCACCTCAAGGAGACCGTCGACCTGACCCGGGTCAGCTGCAATGTGATCATGAAGTTCGGTCCGGTGAAGATGCTGGACCGCTGGTACCGGCTGCCCGACCTGCTGGCTCACATGGGCGCGGGACTGCCGGGTGACCCCAGGCCTCCCGCCGGGCCGTGGAAGCAGGCGTGGATCCTGCGGCTTCCCGAGACCGTGCCGGTGGCCGAGCACCGGATCCGCCTGCGCGCGCGGACGGGGACCGGGAAGAACTTCTTCGCGCTGGACATCCCCATGGACTTCAGCCGCAGGTTTCATCCCTCCAGGAGGAACGGCGGCGGGGGCTCACGCATGTTTCACAGCCAACGCTGCGGCTCGGTGACTTCCGGCTGACGCCCGCCCGCCGTGGACCTCACCCCGTGGCCAGCAGGATCAGCAGCAGCACCGCACCGGCCAGCGCGGGCGCGATCACCTCGTACGCCCAGCGCACGGTGACCTCCCCCTGCGCCGGCTCCGCCTCGCCGCGCCGCTCCAGCAGGTCCCGCAGTTCGTCCATGACCTGGTCGGTCTCCGCACGGGTCGGCCCGGACACGCCGCCGGCGCCACCGCCGCCGAAGCCGCCGAAGCCGCCCATGCCGCCGAAGCCGGGGTTGCGGCGCGCCGGCCCCCCGCCGCGCGCCGCGTCCGCCGCCGCCCGTGACTTGCGCACCTCCGCCTTCTTGCGGGCCCGCAGCGACACCGGAATCGACCACAGCTGGAACTTGGCGCCGGACTTCGCGACGACCTCGTTGGAGAAGCCGGAGCGCAGCGAGGCGACCTCGCCCCAGGGCAGGCCGACCACCCGGAACGGGTTGCGCACCCGCAGCCGGTCCTCGCCCGCGAAGACCGCCGGGCGGAGCGTGAAGGCGATCACCAGCGGCACGATCAGGATCATCCCGGCGAGCGCCAGCCACGGCGCACGGCCATGGCCCCGGAACAGCGCGTCGAAGCCGAGCCAGCCGATGACGACGAGCAGCAGTACGCCGCCCACGAGCGCCATGGGCGAGCGGTAGACCCGGTCCTTGGCGGTGGAGACCGGAGGCTGTGACGCGGATGACTGGTGGTCGGGCGTGGTCATGGGGCCAGTCTGCATGACACTGGCTGCGGTGCCCCCACGCGCCCCGGAACCGGCGCTCAGCTGTGATCTCCGCAGGGGAGACGAGCGGGAGGGCTGTACAGCCGCTACGCGCGTAGATATGCTCGTCTGGTGACCATGCCCACTACCGCACCCACAGCTCACGCTCTCTCGGACGTCACCGCGTCCGACAGCACGCTGCGCCGCTTCCTGCACGGGCTGCCCGGCGTCGACGCGGTCGGCCTGGAGGCGCGCGCCGCGTCTCTCGGCACCCGTTCCATCAAGACCACCGCGAAGGCGTACGCCATCGACCTCGCCATCTCGATGGTCGACCTGACGACGCTGGAAGGCGCGGACACCCCGGGCAAGGTCCGGGCGCTCGGCGCCAAGGCGGTCCACCCCGACCCCACGGACCGTACGACCCCGACCACGGCCGCGGTCTGCGTCTACCCCGACATGGTGGCCGTCGCCAAGGAGGCCGTCGCCGGTTCCGGCGTCAAGGTCGCCTCGGTCGCCACCGCCTTCCCGGCCGGCCGTGCCGCCCTCGACGTGAAGCTGGCCGACGTGCGGGACGCCGTCGCCGCCGGCGCCGACGAGATCGACATGGTCATCGACCGGGGCGCGTTCCTCGCCGGCAAGTACCTGAAGGTGTACGACGAGATCGTCGCCGTGAAGCAGGCCTGCGGCGACAGCGCCCGGCTGAAGGTCATCTTCGAGACCGGCGAGCTGTCGACGTACGACAACATCCGCCGCGCCTCCTGGCTCGGCATGCTCGCCGGCGCCGACTTCATCAAGACCTCGACCGGCAAGGTGGCGGTGAACGCGACCCCCGCCAACACCCTCCTCATGCTGGAGGCCGTACGGGACTTCCGCGCCCAGACCGGCGTCCAGGTCGGTGTGAAGCCGGCCGGCGGCATCCGCACCAGCAAGGACGCGATCAAGTTCCTGGTCCTGGTCAACGAGACCGCGGGCGAGGACTGGCTGGACAACCACTGGTTCCGCTTCGGCGCCTCCTCGCTGCTGAACGACCTGCTGATGCAGCGCCAGAAGCTGGCCACCGGCCGCTACTCCGGCCCCGACTACGTGACGGTGGACTGATCGATCATGGTTTTCGAGTACGCACCGGCGCCCGAGTCCCGCTCGGTCGTCGACATCGCCCCCTCCTACGGCCTGTTCATCGACGGCGAGTTCACCGAGGCGGCCGACGGCAAGGTCTTCAAGACGGTCAGCCCCAGCACCGAAGAGGTGCTCTCGGAGGTCGCTCAGGCCGGTGCCGAGGACGTCGACCGGGCCGTCAAGGCCGCCCGCAAGGCCTTCGAGAAGTGGTCGGCGCTGCCCGGCTCCGAGCGCGCCAAGTACCTGTTCCGCATCGCCCGGATCATCCAGGAGCGCAGCCGTGAGCTGGCCGTCCTGGAGACGCTGGACAACGGCAAGCCGATCAAGGAGACCCGCGACGCGGACCTCCCCCTGGTCGCCGCGCACTTCTTCTACTACGCCGGCTGGGCCGACAAGCTCGACCACGCCGGCTTCGGTGCGAACCCGCAGCCGCTGGGCATCGCCGGCCAGGTCATCCCCTGGAACTTCCCGCTGCTGATGCTGGCGTGGAAGATCGCCCCGGCGCTGGCGACCGGCAACACGGTCGTCCTGAAGCCGGCGGAGACCACTCCGCTGTCGGCGCTGTTCTTCGCGGACATCTGCCGCCAGGCCGGCCTGCCCAAGGGCGTCGTCAACATCCTCCCGGGCTACGGCGACGCGGGCGCCGCGCTGGTCGCGCACCCGGACGTGAACAAGGTCGCCTTCACCGGCTCCACGGCCGTCGGCAAGGAGATCGCCCGCACGGTCGCGGGCACGCGGAAGAAGCTCACCCTCGAACTGGGCGGCAAGGGCGCCAACATCGTCTTCGACGACGCCCCGATCGACCAGGCCGTCGAGGGCATCGTCACCGGCATCTTCTTCAACCAGGGCCAGGTCTGCTGCGCGGGCTCCCGCCTCCTCGTCCAGGAGTCGATCCAGGACGAGCTGCTGGACTCCCTCAAGCGCCGCCTGTCCACCCTGCGCCTCGGCGACCCGCTGGACAAGAACACCGACATCGGCGCGATCAACTCCGCCGAGCAGCTGGCCCGGATCACCGCGCTGGCCGAGCAGGGCGAGGCGGAGGGCGCCGAGCGCTGGTCCCCGGCCTGCGAACTGCCGACCTCCGGCTACTGGTTCGCCCCGACGCTCTTCACGAACGTCACCCAGGCGCACACCATCGCCCGCGACGAGATCTTCGGCCCGGTGCTGTCGGTCCTCACCTTCCGCACCCCCGACGAGGCGGTCGCCAAGGCGAACAACACGCAGTACGGCCTGTCGGCGGGCATCTGGACCGAGAAGGGCTCGCGCATCCTGGCGGTCGCGAACAAGCTCCGCGCGGGCGTCGTCTGGTCCAACACGTTCAACAAGTTCGACCCGACCTCGCCGTTCGGCGGTTACAAGGAGTCGGGCTTCGGCCGCGAGGGCGGCCGCCACGGCCTGGAGGCATACCTCGATGTCTGATCGCCTGTCTGTCTTCAAGACCTACAAGCTGTACGTCGGCGGGAAGTTCCCGCGTTCCGAGAGCGGCCGGGTGTACGAGGTGACGGACTCGAAGGGCAACTGGCTGGCCAACGCACCGCAGTCGAGCCGTAAGGACGCCCGGGACGCGGTGGTCGCCGCGCGCAAGGCGTTCGGCGGCTGGTCCGGCGCGACGGCGTACAACCGCGGCCAGATCCTCTACCGCGTCGCGGAGATGCTGGAGGGCCGCCGCGAGCAGTTCGTGCGCGAGGTGGCCGACGCGGAGGGCCTGTCCAAGTCCAAGGCGGCGGGTGTCGTCGACGCGACCATCGACCGCTGGGTCTGGTACGCGGGCTGGACCGACAAGATCGCCCAGGTGATCGGCGGCGCGAACCCCGTCGCCGGGCCGTTCTTCAACCTCTCCTCGCCGGAGCCGACCGGCGTGGTGGCCGTACTGGCCCCGCAGGAGTCGTCGTTCCTGGGCCTGGTCTCGGTGCTCGCGCCCGTGATCGCCACCGGCAACACGGCGGTCGTGGTCGCCAGCGAGAAGGCTCCGCTGCCCGCCCTCTCCCTGGGCGAGGTCCTGGCCACCTCCGACGTCCCCGGCGGTGTCGTCAACGTCCTGTCCGGCCGTACGGCGGAGATCGCGGCCCCGCTGGCCGCGCACCAGGACGTCAACGCGATCGACCTCGCCGGCGCGGATGAGGTACTGGCCAAGGAGCTGGAGATCGCCGCGGCCGACAATCTGAAGCGGGTTCTTCGTCCACAGGCTGTGGATTACTTCGAGACGCCGGGCATCGAGCGGATGACGGCGTTCCTGGAGACGAAGACGGTGTGGCATCCGACGGGGTCGTTGGGCGCGTCGGGGTCTTCCTACTGACGGGGTTTCGGGCGGGGAACTGCTGTCGTCCGCCGGGTGCGGGTTCGTACGTGGCCGGTCGCGCAGTTCCCCGCGCCCTGAAGAGGCGCTTCAGTGGCCCAGGACTCCGAGGGCCTGGCCCACTACCGGTACCGCCCCGAGTGACCGGGCCTCGGCCACCGGTGCCGTCACCGTTTGTGTGGTGGCCGGCTTGAAGTCGGCCAGTTGGGCGCCGACCCCGTTGTTCAGGGGGTCCGCGCCCGTGCCCGCCAGGGGGTTGGGCTTGAGGCCGGCCAGCGGGCCCGTGACATGGCCCACCGTGCCGGTGAGCGCCGTGAGGCCCGCATTCGGGTCGGTGTGACCGAGCGAGGCCGACCGCCACGGCACCTCGACGACCGGGCCGGCGGGGTTCGCGTGGGCCGTCGCCGCGCCCGCGCCCAGGGCCGCTCCGGCGGTTGCCAGGGCGATCAAGGCGCGCTGCGCGAAGGGGTGCTGAGGGGAGGTCTGTCGGGCCATCGCTGGTGCCGCCTTTTGGTGCGAAGGGTAATGGTGTCGGCACGTAGGGTAGTTGAGGCGGGAGTCACGCTCAAAAGCCGACCCGCGGGGTCGGCAGGCGCGCCGCCATACGTCAAACTGGTGTTCCGTGAGCATTCATCCCCCGTCCTCCGCCCGCGTCGTGCTGCTCTGCGGCCCCTCGGGCTCGGGCAAGTCACTCGTCGCCGCCCGTTCCGGGCTCCCCGTCCTGCGTCTGGACGACTTCTACAAGGAGGGTGACGACCCGACTCTGCCCTTGGTGGAGGGGAGTTCGGACATCGACTGGGACCATCCGGAGTCCTGGGACGCGGATGTCGCCCTTGAGGCCATCACCCGGCTGTGTGCCGCCGGTTCGACGCCGGTGCCGGTGTACGACATCTCGTTGAGCGCCCGTACCGGCGAGGAGACGCTGCACATCGGCCGTACCCCGCTGTTCATCGCGGAGGGCATCTTCGCGGCGGAGATCGTCGAGCGGTGCCGGGAACTGGGCGTGCTCGCGGACGCCCTGTGTCTGACGCGCGGCCCGGTCGTCACCTTCCGTCGGCGGTTCCTGCGGGATCTGCAGGAGGGCCGCAAGTCGGTGCCGTTCCTGCTGCGCCGCGGCTGGCGGCTGATGCGTGCCGAGCGGTCGATCGTCGCCCGTCAGGTGTCCCTGGGGGCGCATCCCTGTGATCGCGACGAGGCGCTGGGTCGGCTCGCGGCAGCGGGACGGCATGTCAACGCGAAGAGCACCGCAACCATTGATTGAGCAGCCACGACGGCGAACCACCACGTCCGCGAGAGCGGCGCCGGTTCAGGCGTAGAAACGGGCAGCGGGACTGGACAGGCCCCCCGACCCTCCAGTCCCGCTTCTGTGCTCCCCCGTTTCCCCCGTGATCCTCCCCCGGTGGTCCCCCGTGTCCCCCTCCGTTTTCCCCCGTGTCCCCCCGCGGGTCACCCCCGAGTGACCCCTGACCTTCAGGCGACCAGTTCGCCGAAGGCGCTCTCCTCGTCACGGCCGAAGCTGAGGACCTCGTCCTCGCGCAGCCGGCGCAGCGAGCGCCAGATGCTGGACTTCACCGTGCCGACACTGATGTCGAGGATCTCCGCGATCTCCGGGTCCGTGCGGCCCTCGTAGTAGCGCAGGACCAGCATGGTGCGCTGGACCTCGGGCAGCCGGGCCAGCGCCTGCCACAGGACCGCGCGCAGTTCGGTGCCGCGCATCGCGTCCGTGTCGGAGGGCGTCTCCGGCAGTTCCTCGGTCGGGTACTCGTTGAGCTTGCGGCGCCGCCAGGCGCTGATGTGCAGGTTGGTCATGGTGCGGCGGAGGTATCCGCCGACCGCGGCCTTGTCGCTGATCCGTTCCCACGCCTTGTACGTCGAGAACAGCGCGCTCTGCAGCAGGTCCTCGGCCTCGAAGCGGTCGCCGGTCAGGTGGTAGGCGGTGGCGTACAGGGAGGCGCGGCGCTCCTGGACGTAGGCGGTGAACTCCGCCTCCGTCAGGGAACGGCGCTGCTCCCCCGAGTCCTCCCCGTACGCGGATCCCCCGTGCGTGTCCCCCGTGTGTGCGTCGACCACCGTCATGTAGGCGGTGTGCTGACGCCCGGTGCCGCGAGCGCACCCCCGCCCGCTCACGGCACCGGACTTCTCGGAACCCCGGTGCACGTCGTGCAGACGCGTGACTACGGCGCTGGTGCTGATGCTGTGCAGCGTGTTCATCTCGCGCTCCCCGTGGTGGACTTCCGGTGGTTCGGTCTCGCCGGGCCGGCCGGTCCGTCCCGCCCTGCCCGTGTCCAAAAGACTGCCGGGGCCACTTCATCGCCGTGTCCGCCGACTGTCACAGACCTGTCACAGGGCCCGGATCCGGTGTCGTCACAGCAAGTGCACAGGTGGTGGCGCTGGGGAAGGCCTGGTGTCGGCGGGTCGTACGACAGCCCGTCCATGGGCCAGAATGAGCCCGTGCCTTCCCTGTTGCTGATCGAGGACGACGACGCCATCCGTACGGCCCTGGAGCTCTCCCTGACGCGCCAGGGACACCGGGTGGCGACCGCTGCCAGCGGTGAGGACGGTCTGAAGCTGCTGCGCGAGCAGCGGCCGGACCTCATCGTGCTGGACGTGATGCTGCCCGGCATCGACGGCTTCGAGGTGTGCCGTCGCATCCGGCGCACCGACCAGCTGCCGATCATCCTGCTGACCGCGCGCAGTGACGACATCGACGTGGTGGTCGGACTGGAGTCCGGCGCCGACGACTATGTGGTCAAGCCGGTGCAGGGCCGGGTGCTGGACGCCCGGATCCGGGCGGTGCTGCGCCGCGGGGAGCGCGAGTCCAGCGACTCGGCGACCTTCGGCAGCCTCGTCATCGACCGGTCGGCGATGACCGTGACGAAGAACGGCGAGGATCTGCAGCTGACCCCGACCGAGCTCAGGCTGCTGCTGGAGCTGAGCCGGCGGCCCGGTCAGGCGCTGTCCCGGCAGCAGCTGCTGCGGCTGGTGTGGGAGCACGACTATCTCGGTGACTCGCGGCTCGTGGACGCCTGTGTGCAGCGGCTGCGCGCGAAGGTCGAGGACGTGCCGTCGTCCCCGACGCTGATCCGTACCGTGCGTGGTGTCGGCTACCGCCTGGACGCGCCTCAGTGACCGACACGCAAGGAGGGCTGCGCGGCTGGTCCGCGCGGCGCACGGGAAGTCTGTCGCGGCTCAGGTTCACCAGCCTCAGGCTGCGCCTGGTCGTCGTCTTCGCGCTGGTGGCGCTCACGGCCGCGGTCTCGGCGTCCGGCATCGCCTACTGGCTGAACCGGGAAGCGGTGCTCACCCGCGCCCAGGACGCGGTGCTGCGCGACTTCCGGCAGGAGATGCAGAACCGCGCGGGCGCGCTGCCGGCCCATCCCACACAGGACGAACTGCAGCGCGCGGCGGGCCAGATGGCCGCGAGCAGCCAGCACTTCAGCGTGCTGCTGGTCGCCCAGGACGCCGCCGGCAAGACGGTGTACGGCAACTCGGGCGGCATCAACGGCTTCTCGCTGGAGGACGTGCCCAAGTCGCTGCGCGCGGCGGTGAACAAGCAGCAGAAGGTGACCGACGACAACAAGGAGCCGTACCACCTGTACTGGCAGCGGGTCGTGAACCACGGCACGCCGTATCTGGTGGCCGGTTCGCGGGTGATCGGCGGCGGGCCCACGGGCTACATGGCCAAGTCGCTGGAGCCGGAGGCGAAGGACCTCAACTCGCTGGCCTGGTCGCTGGGCATCGCCACCGGGCTCGCGCTCATCGGCGCCGCGCTGCTCGCGCAGGCCGCCGCCACGACCGTGCTCAAGCCGGTGCACCGGCTGGGGGTCGCCGCCCGGCGGCTCGGCGAGGGCAGGCTGGACACACGGCTGCGGGTGTCGGGGACCGACGAACTCGCCGATCTGTCCCGGACGTTCAACAACGCCGCCGAGGCGCTGGAGAAACGGGTCGAGGAGATGGCCGCGCGGGACGAGGCCTCGCGTCGCTTCGTCGCCGACATGAGCCATGAGCTGCGGACGCCGCTGACCGCCATCACCGCCGTGACGGAGGTGCTGGAGGAGGAGCTGGAGTCGGAGGCCGGCGGCATCGACCCGATGATCGAGCCCGCGGTCCGGCTGGTGGTGAGCGAGACCCGGCGCCTGAACGACCTGGTCGAGAACCTGATGGAGGTCACCCGCTTCGACGCGGGCACCGCCCGGCTGGTCCTGGACGACGTCGACATCGCCGACCAGATCACCGCCTGCATCGACGCCCGGGCCTGGCTGGACGCGGTCGAGCTGGACGCCGAGCGCGGCATCCACGCCCGCCTCGACCCGCGCCGGCTGGACGTCATCCTCGCCAACCTGATCGGCAACGCGCTCAAGCACGGCGGGTCTCCGGTGCGGGTGTCGGTGCGCATAGACGGCGACGACCTGGTCATCGCGGTGCGTGACCACGGGCCGGGCATCCCCGAGGACGTGCTCCCGCACGTCTTCGACCGGTTCTTCAAGGCCAGCGCCTCCCGGCCGCGCTCCGAGGGCAGCGGGCTGGGCCTGTCCATCGCCATGGAGAACGCCCACATCCACGGTGGTGCGATCAGCGCCGCCAACTCGCCCGAGGGCGGCGCGGTGTTCACCCTGCGGCTGCCGCGGGACGCCTCCCGGCTCACGGAGGAGACCGACGAGGGCGACAAGACCGACAAGGACGCTTCCGGGAACTCCGGAAGCCCGGGAAGTTCAGGAAAGGAGGGGTGATGTCCGTACGACGCCTGACCGTGCGACGCCTGCTGGCGCTGCCCCTCCTCGGCCTGCTGCTCTCCGGCTGCGGCATCCGGGCAACCCAGGTGCCGACCGACTTCGGGGCGGCGCCCTCCCGGGTGCCGTGCTCACTGGCCGGCCCGGACCTGGCCAAGCAGTCCTCGCAGGGCCTGCCCGTGCAGGTCTTCCTGCTGTGCGGGGCGTCCCTGGTGACCGTCGACCGGACGGTGCGCGTCCCCGTGGGCACCCCGGACGCGCGGCGCCGCGTGATCGTGGCGCAGGGGCTCCTGGACCAGCTCGCCGCGTCCCCGTCCGCCGCGGAGCGCTCCGCGGGCTATACGACGTACGTGCCGGGCGGCCTCACGGTGCGCGGGCCCGGCCACGGGGACCCCGAGGACGCACTCCGCCTGAGCACGGCACCGTCCCGGCTCACCTCCTACGCCCTCGCCCAGATCGTGTGCACCCTCTCCGACTCGGCGGCGACGGAGGACGACGGCTCGGTCATCCTCGGCGGCCCGGACACCGGGCCACTGCGCCGCTACGACTGCACGGACGACGTCCGCGACCGGCCGGGCAGCGCGGAGCCGCCGTCGAGCGAGGTCGCGGGAAGGTAGCGCCCCGCAGCGAACCGGACCCCCCGCGGCGAAACCCCTTTCCACAGCACAGGGCGACCGGATCGTCGCGGCGCGGAACCGATCGGCACCGGCGTGGCGTCTAGGGGGGCGTGCAGCGTCAAGGCTCCATAGGCGGCGGCAGCGCCGCGATCCATGTCCGGGTGACGGGAGGTGTCCTCCTCGTCGCCCATCTCGCCCTCGTCGCCTGGCTGATGCTGCGACCCCTGGACGTCCCCTGGGTCACGCCCCCCAACCTGCACCCCTTCGCCGGCATCCGGGCCGACCTGGCCCTGGGCTGGCCGCAGGCGGCCAGACGCATCGGCGAGGGCCTGGCCCTGCTCGCCCCGCTGGGCGTGCTGCTGCCGATGGCACACGGCAGGCTCACCGGCTCCCCGCTCTCCTCCCTGGTCCGTACGACCGCCGCGGGCGCCCTCGTCTCCACCGGCGTAGCCCTGCTGCAGACCGGCGTGCCCGGCAGGGTCGTGGACGTCGACTCGCTGCTGCTGAACACGGCGGGCGTCGCCCTGGCCCACCTGGCCGTCGTACCGGCGGGCCGCGCCTGGCTGCGGCGCCGGGACGCACGGCCGGACGCCGGGGCGGAGCCGCCCGTCACCGTGCAGGAGGAGCTGCCTCAGGGTCGCACCCCGACGATTCCCAGGGTCGGGATCGCCCCGTAGAGCGACGCTTCGCCCGCTTCGTCTCCCTACTGTGGAAGACGGTCGAGGGACGCCACCGGGGCGGCCCCGGCCCCGGCTCGACGAGCGAGCCGACGACCACGGAGGAGTCGCCATGTCCGCCCTTGCCCGCCCCACCCACGGCCGCGTGATCGGCGGAGTGTGCGCCGCACTGGCACGGCGCTTCGGCATCTCCGCGACGACGATGCGGGTGATCTTCCTGCTCTCCTGCCTGCTGCCGGGCCCGCAGTTCCTGCTCTACATAGCACTGTGGATCCTGCTGCCGGCCGAGGACAAGACACGCACCGCCTGGTGAGGGCGGACGCGTGAACGCCGCTGGGGCGCCCTCGGACAGTTCCGGGGCGCCCCGGCGGCGTCGTACGGCCGTCGGCGTCGGCGTCAGCCGAGCGGGATCCCGTTGACCGGCAGACCGTGCGTGGGCAGGCCGGTGTTGTGCAGCGGCAGCCCGCCGAGCAGCCCGGCGACCGGCGCGGTCGGGCCCTTGGCGAGCACGTTCTGGACGGCCGGCTGCGCGGCGGCCACCCCGGCACCCACGGCACCCTTCCCCTGCGAGAGCACCTGGGCGGCGCCCGGCAGCGCCTTGGAGACGTTCTCGGCCGGCAGCGTCCTGGTGACGGAGTCCAGCGCCTGCGTGGCCGGGGCGGCGTCGGGGACGGCCGGGGCCGCGTTGGCCGCTCCCGCGCCGACGGCGGCGAAGGCGGCACCGAGGGCGGCGACACCGAGGGTCTTGGCAGCAGACTGCTTCATGGTGAATGCGTCCTTGAATGCGGAGACGGAGATCACGAACGATTGAGCGGTCCACGACCGTAAACATGCCGGGCCGCCCGCCGCAAACACCGAAATGCGGACGGCTTGTGAAAGCGCGTCCGCATTCCGCGCGGGAGTCCGGGGGTGACTAGCCCTCGGAATCGGCAGAGGTGCTGGTGGAGGCCGTCTGCCGGAACAGCCATTCGGATTTCAGCTCCGCATACCCGGGCTTGACGACGTCATTGATCATGGCGAGTCGTTCATCGAAAGGAATGAACGCTGATTTCATCGCATTGACGGAGAACCATTGCAGATCATCGAGCGTGTAACCGAAGGCATCGACCAGATGCTCGAATTCCTGGCTCATGCTGGTGTGCGACATCAGCCGGTTGTCGGTGTTCACGGTGGCCCGGAAGTGCAGCCGGCGCAGCAGTCCGATCGGGTGCTCGGCGTAGGAGGGCGCCGCCCCGGTCTGCAGGTTGGAGCTGGGGCACAGTTCCAGCGGGATCCGCTTGTCACGGACGTACGACGCCAGCCGGCCGAGCGTCACGGAGCCGTCCTCGCGGACCTCGATGTCGTCGATGATCCGCACCCCGTGCCCGAGCCGGTCGGCGCCGCACCACTGCAGCGCCTGCCAGATGGACGGCAGCCCGAAGGCCTCGCCGGCATGGATGGTGAAGTGGTTGTTCTCGCGCTTGAGGTACTCGAAGGCGTCCAGGTGCCGGGTGGGCGGATAGCCGGCCTCGGCGCCCGCGATGTCGAAGCCGACGACTCCGGAGTCCCGGTAGCGGTTGGCGAGCTCGGCGATCTCCAGGGAGCGGGCGGCGTGCCGCATGGCGGTCAGCAGGGCGCCGACCCGGATGCGACGGCCGTTCTCCCGGGCGAGCCGCTCGCCCTGCCGGAACCCCTCGTTGACGGCCTCGACCACCTCCTCCAGGGTCAGCCCGCGCTCCAGGTGCTGCTCGGGGGCGTACCGCACCTCGGCGTAGACGACGCCGTCCTCCGCGAGGTCCTCGGCGCACTCGCGGGCCACCCGGACGAGCGCCTCCCGCGTCTGCATGACGCCGACGGTGTGCCTGAAGGTCTCCAGATACCGTTCCAGCGAGCCGGAGTCGGCGGCCTCGCGGAACCAGAGGCCCAGCTTGTCCGGATCGGTCTCGGGCAACTCCGAGTAGCCGGTCTCCTGGGCGAGTTCGACGACGGTTCCGGGGCGGAGCCCGCCGTCGAGGTGGTCGTGCAGCAGAACCTTGGGCGCCCGGCGGATCTGGTCCGGCGTCGGAAGCGTCCCGGTCGGTGCGGTCTGGCTCGTCATTTCCGCACTGTAGCGCCTACGCGCGTAGAAGACCGGGAATCGGCGACATCGCTTTTCCGCCGATACGCAAAGGTGACCGCACGTAAGGGTTTCGTACACCGCTCCTTCTGACACTGTTCTGCCATGGGACAGCAAGCGACGCCGGCCCGAACGGCCAGGCTGGGAAAGGCAGTCGGCCCGGAGCCGACGGCGGTGTGCGGAGCGGTGGTGCTGCTCCCCGGCGGGGAGGAGGTCTCCGACCGCGGGCCATCCCTCGTTCGGGCGGCGACCGCGCTGCGCTCTCTGGGCCGGCGGTTCGCTCGCGCGGGGCGGGAGGAGGGACTGGCCGTCCATACCGTCCACTACCGGTACCGGGGCTGGAACGGCAGCGAGGCGCATCTGGCGGCGGACGCGGAGTGGGCGGCCGACGAGGTCGTACGACGGTACGGGGACGTTCCCGTGTGCCTGGTCGGGATGGACATGGGCGGCCGGGCGGCGCTGCGGGCCGGTGGGCATGAGGCCGTCAACTCCGTTGTTGCGCTGGCTCCTTGGCTGCCGGAGGACGATGTGGCCGCGCCTGCCGAGCCGGTGCGGCAGCTCGTGGGGCGGCGGGTGCTGATCGTGCACGGCACGAACGACGAGCGGACCGATCCCGAGCTGTCGTTCCGGTTCGCGGCACGGGCGAAGAAGGTGAACCGGGAGGTGTGCCGGTTCGAGGTGCATTCCGACGGGCACGGGCTGCATGGGCATCGGGACGAAGTGGCCTGGCTGGCCGTCGATTTCATGATGGGGGCGCTGTTCGGGCACTCCGTGTCCCGCCCTGTCGAGGACGCACTGGCCGCTCCGCCGCCGATCGGGCTCCGGATGCCGTTGGCCGCGGGGTTCGGTAAGTCGTTGAGGCGGTAGAGCCCCTTCGGGCCGGCGCCGCTCAGGTCGGCAGCAGGCTTCCTCGTCTCGACAGCAGGAACTTCTTGAACGCCGCCACCGGCGGGGTGTCCGGGCGGTCCGCCAGCCATGCCACGCCGATCTCCCGTACCGCCCTCGGGGCCGTCACCGTCAGCTCCACGACCCCTGGCCTGGGGACCGTCGGCGGTGGCAGGAGGGCGACCCCCAGGCCCGCCGCCACCAAGCCCCGCAGGGTTTCCGCCTCCTCGCCCTCGAAGGCGACCCTCGGGCGGAAGCCGGCCTCCCGGCACAGGGAGTCGAAGATGCGGCGCAGGCCGTAGCCGGGTTCCAGGGTGACCCAGGATTCGTCGGCGGCCTCGGCGAGGCGGATGCGGCGGCGGGAGGCCAGGCGGTGGTCGGCGGGGACCACCAGGCGGAGTTTCTGCTCGTCCAGGCGGCGGGCGACCAGATCGGGGGCGTCGGGGACCGGTGAGGTGAGGCAGAGGTCCAGCTCGCCGGCGCGCAGGCCCTCCAGCATGGCCTCGCCGTAGTTCTGGACCAGGCTGAAGCGGACGCGCGGGTGGTCCTCGCGGAAGGCGTGCAGAAGGCCGGGTACGGTCTCGGCGCCCATGGTGTGCAGGAAGCCGAAGGCGACCTTGCCGGTGGCCGGGTCGGCGTCGGCGCGCACCTCCTCGGCGGCCCGCTCGATCTCGGCGAGGGCGCGTTCGACGGAGGTGAGGAAGGTGCGGCCGGCGGGGGTCAGGGAGACCGTGCGGCCGTGCCGGGCGAACAGGTCGACGCCGAGGTCCTGCTCCAGGCGGGCCATCGCGCGGGAGAGGGTGGACTGGGGGACGTTCATCTCGTGGGCGGCGCGGGTGACGTGCTCGGTGCGGGCCACGCCGGCGAAGTACGCGAGGCGGGGCGCCAGCACCCGCGACATCGCGGACATGTCTTCTGTGTCACTGTTCGGTGACAGGCGAGGCTGTGAGCTCTGCTGATGCTGCATGGGAACGATTATGGCGATTCCATGCATTGGACGGATGAGACGGCCCTCCATACGGTCGAGGCATGTCTCCCGCCAGTACCGGGGCGTCCACCATCGTGGGCGCCGCACCGCACGTCCCCGTCTCCGACACCTCCGCCTCCGACTCCCGTATGACTCCGGGCGGGCCCGGCTACCGCCGGATGAGCCTCGCCCTCTTCCTCGCCGGAGTCGCGACCTTCGCCCTCCTGTACTCCACGCAGGCCCTGCTGCCGCTGATCTCCGGCGAGTTCGGGGTCGCGGCGAGCGAGGCGAGCTGGACCGTGGCGGCCGCGACCGGCGGACTTGCCCTGTTCGTCCTGCCCATGAGCGCCCTCTCCGAGCGCTACGGCCGCCGTACGGTGATGACGGCCTCGCTGGCCGTCGCGGTGACCGTGGGACTGCTGGTGCCGTTCGCGCCGTCGCTCGGGGTGCTGGTGGTGCTGCGGGCGCTGCAGGGCGCGGCGCTGGCCGGGCTGCCGGCCTCGGCGCAGGCCTATCTGGCCGAGGAGGTCCGGCCGAAGGCGCTGGTCACGGCGATCGGCCTGTTCGTCGCGGGCAACAGCGTGGGCGGCATGAGCGGCCGGGTGATCACCGGCTGGGTGGCCCAGGAGTGGGGCTGGCGGGTGGCCGTCGGCGTGATCGGCGTGATCGCCGTCGGATGCGCGATCGCCTTCCGGCTGCTGCTCCCGGCGCCGAAGCACTTCATGGCCGGTTCGCTGCGGCCCGGGGTCCTGCTCGGCACGGTCCGCGCCCACCTCGCGAACCCGCTGCTGCGGCGGCTGTACGCGATCGGCGCGCTGTTCATGACGGTGTTCGGCGGTGTGTACACGGTGATCGGCTACCGGCTCACGGGTGCGCCGTTCGGGCTGCCGCAGGGCATCATCGGCTCGATCTTCCTGGTCTACCTGGTGGGCACGGTGTCGGCGTCCACGGCGGGCCGGCTGGTGGGCCGGCTCGGCCGCCGGGGCGCGCTGTACCTGGCGGGCGGTACGACGGCGGCGGGCCTGCTGCTCTCGCTGGCCCCCTCCCTGCCGCTGGTCCTGCTGGGCCTGGTGCTGATCACGGCGGGCTTCTTCGCGGGCCACGCGGTCGCCTCCTCGGCGGTCAGCAAGACGGCCACGCGGGGCCGCGCCCAGGCCTCGGCCCTGTACCAGTCCATGTACTACATCGGCTCCAGCGTCGGCAGCACGGTCGGCGCGACGGCCTTCCACGCCGACGGCTGGGGCGGCACGGTCGGCGTCGGTCTGCTCGCGGTCGCCGGCGTCGTCACCATCACGGTGCTCGGCACGCGCGCGGCCCGGGTGGCGGCGCGGCGGGAGCCGGTCGTGGCCTGACGCGCCGAACCCGGCGTTCCCCCTGCTCGGGGCCGGTTGTCAGTGGGCGCGGATAGCGTCTGCCGGACAACTGGCCCTTCGATGCAGGGGGTTTGCCGTATGGAGTTCCGGATCGCGCGCGGAGAGCTGGCGGAGGCCGTGGGCAGGGCCGCACGCGCGCTGGCCGCCCGGACGCCGGTGCCCGTGCTCGGCGGACTGGTGCTGACCGCGGAGGCGGGGCGGCTACGGCGACGACGTGGCGGCACAACGGCTGCCGGCCGTCCTGCGGGGCGCGGCGGAGGTCACCGTGGCGTTCAACCCGGCGTATCTGCTCGACGCGCTGACCTCCTTCGAGGGCACCGGGCTGCGGATGGAGCTGCTCGGGGCCGGGCAGCGGGCGTTGCTGGGCGGAACCGGGGTGGCAGAGGGGCACCGGCATCTGCTCATGTCCGTGAAGCAACTGGTCTGAGCTGCGCTTTTCCGGACTCGGGGGGCCGTTGTCAGTGGGCTGCGGTAGCTTCCCAAGTGCTGGGGCGCGATGGCGCGCTACAGGGACGGCCACAGGGGTGGGTGGACGATGGGTGACAGCACGGCGACGGCGGACCTCGACGTCGCACTGGAGAAGCACCGGACCGAACTGACCGGGTACTGCTACCGGATGCTCGGCTCCTCCTTCGAGGCGGAGGACGCGGTGCAGGACACCCTGGTGCGGGCGTGGCGGAGCTACGACAAGTTCGAGGGCCGCTCCAGCCTGCGCTCGTGGCTGTACCGGATCGCGACGAACGTGTGCCTGGACATGCTGACGGCGGGCAACAAGCGGGCGAGACCGATGGACCTGACGGAATCGACACCGCTCGCGCAGGTCGCGCTCTCCCCCCGCCCCGACCACACCTGGCTGGAGCCGATGCCGGACGCGCGCGTGCTGCCTACGGTCGACGATCCGGCGGAGGCCGCCGTCGCGAAGGAGTCGATCCGGCTGGCCTTCATGGCGGCCCTCCAGCAGCTGCCGCCCAAGCAGCGGGCGGTGCTGATCCTGCGCGAGGTGCTGGCCTGGAAGGCCAGCGAGGTCGCCGAGCTGCTGGACACCTCGGTCGCCTCGGTCAACAGCGCGCTGCAGCGGGCACGGGCCACGCTCGCGGAGCGCGCGGACGCGAGCCCCGAGGGCGCGGTGTCCGATCCTCTCGACGAGGAGCAGCAGAAACTCCTGGAGCGCTATGTCAAAGCCTTCGAGGGCTACGACATGACGGCGCTGACGGCGCTGCTGCAGGAGGACGCCATCATGACGATGCCGCCGTTCGACCTGTGGCTGCGCGGCCCCGCCGACATCACCGGTTTCATGTCGACGCTCGGTGCCTCCTGTGCCGGCTCCCGCCTGCTGCCGGTGCAGGTCAACGGACTGCCGGGGTTCGCGCACTACAAGCCGGACGAGGAGCAGGGCGGTTTCGCTCCCTGGGCCGTGCAGGTGCTGGAGCTGTCAGAGGGCCGGATCACCGGTTTCCACTGCTTCCTCGACACCAAGCGCTGGTTCCCGCTCTTCGGCCTCCCCCTCCATCTGGAAGCGGAGCCCGGCGAGGTCGAGAAGGGCGTGTAGCGCGGGATCGGGGTCCCGCAGCCGAATCCGCCCGCCGGCCCGGCGGGCGGCCAGCTCCAGCCGGGCCAGCAGGTCCACGGCGGCCAGGCCCGGGGGCCCGAGCCCGCCCACGTCGCACACGACGACGCGGGCCCCGCTGCCCGCCAGCAGCATCTGCACCCGGGCACACAGCGCCGCCGCCTCGTCCCGGGTGACAGGGCCGGGCAGCACGAGCACGGCGGGTTCCTTGGCATCCACGTTCGGTAGACCGGCGGACCGGGCGGAACTCATCGGCATCGATCACCGCCGGCACAGAGCA
Source organism: Streptomyces sp. NPDC031426 (assembly GCF_055581585.1). Lineage (NCBI taxonomy): Bacteria > Bacillati > Actinomycetota > Actinomycetes > Kitasatosporales > Streptomycetaceae > Streptomyces > Streptomyces sp. NPDC031426. The sequence goes on along the minus strand of NZ_JBVIJE010000006.1, from coordinate 53,323 downwards.
CATTGACCGGTTCCCCGTTCTCCTCGGAGGGTTGGCCGTGTGACGGGGGTGCTGAGCGGGTTCGCGGTGATCGCGGTCGTCATCGGGGTGGGTTATGTGCTCGGGCGGCGCGGGACGCTCGGGGTGCAGGGCGGCGAGGTGCTGACCCGGCTGGCCTTCACGGTGGCGGGCCCCGCGCTCCTGTTCACGACCCTCGCGCGCGCCGACCTGTCGGTGCTGTTCTCGGCTCGCCTGCTGGTGACGGCTCTGAGCACGGCGGCGGTCGTCGGGGCCTTCGTGGCGGTGGGTACCGTACGCAGCTGGGGCGTGGGCCGTACGACCATCGGCGCTCTGTGCTCCGGTTACGTCAACTCGGGCAACCTCGGTATTCCGATCGCGGCGTACGTCCTGGGCGACGCGTCGCTGGTGGCGCCGGTGCTGCTGTTCCAGGTGGTCCTGGTGGCGCCGGTCGCGCTGACGATCCTGGACCTGTCCGGCATGGGCGAGAAGGGCACGCTGTGGCGGCGCCTGCTGACACCGCTGCGCAATCCCATAGCGGTGGGCTCGCTGTCGGGAGTCGTGGTGTCGGCGGCGGGCTGGACCATCCCCGGCCCACTGCTGAATCCCCTGACCCTGATCGGCAACATGTCAGTCCCGGCGGCCCTGCTGGCCTTCGGCATGTCGCTGCCCGGCAGTTCGGCCCCCGGCCGGGGCCGGGACCGCCGACTGGTCCTGCTGTCCGTGGCGTTGAAGTCCCTGGGCCAGCCGCTGGTGGCGTGGGCGCTGGCGACGGCGGTCTTCGGCCTCCACGGCGCCCCGCTGCTGGACGTGGTGGTGACCTCGGCCCTCCCTGGCGCGCAGAACATCTTCACCTACGCGAGCCGCTACCGGGTGGCCGAGGGCCTGGCCCGCGAGTCGATCCTGCTGTCGACGGTCGTGTCGGTGCCGGTGCTGGTGGGAGTGGCGGCGGTGTTGGGGTGACGGCAGGTCAGTCGAAGGGGAACTCGCTGGTGTCGAGCTCCAGATTGAACGGCTCCGGAAGCATGAACTCGTCCCCGAACTTTCCTGCGCGCAGCACGCGGTACACATCGCCCTGCGGCTCACCGTACAGCGTGATGGTGGGGCCTCCGGGCGCCCAGCTGTCGATGAGGAGGTAGAGCGGAACGCCCGCCTGAGCGTATCCAGCGGCCTTCTTGATGCGGTCGTTGCTCGCGTTCGACTTCGAGGTGATCTCAACGACCAGCTCGGCCGCAGCCGCCGGGACGTAATTGCGCTTCTCCACGCGCAGTGCCTCCCTCGGCGCTACCGCGAGGTCGGGCATGTAGAGCCCGTCGCGGGACGGCACGGCCGTGCCCAGAGTCTGGTAGATGCCCCAGTCCCGAGGAATGACCTTGTACAGCTCGCGCTGCACGAGGTCGGCAAGTCGTTATCGGCGTTGGACGGCGGTGGTGCCACGGTGACGATCCCCTCGATGATCTCCACCTTGCAGCCCTCTGGCGCGTCCGTCTCCTGCCAGATCCGGACGACGTCGTCCCACTCGTGGCTGCTGGCCGACGAGTGGTCGACATCGGTGCGTCACCGATCCCAGCATGCCGAACGGGACCGGCGGCGGTCCACCGATCCCGTTCACCCGAAAGGGAAATCCCCTGGTCAGGCGATACGTTCCAGCACCACCGGCGACGGCGTGAAGTCCGTGCCCGGCGCCGCGATGTCGTACGAGCCCTGCACCGCCTGCAGCGCGTACTCGAAGCGCTCGGGGGTGTCCGTGTGGAGGGTCAGGAGGGGCTGGCCCTCCGTCACCGTGTCGCCCGGCTTGGCGTGCATCTCGACGCCCGCCGCCGCCTGCACCGGGTCCTCCTTGCGGGCGCGGCCGGCGCCGAGGCGCCAGGCGGCGATGCCGATGCCGTAGGCGTCCAGGCGGGTGAGGACACCCGAGGACGGCGCCTTGATCACGTGCTGTTCCTTCGACGTGGGCAGCACCGCGTCCGGGTCGCCGCCCTGCGCCGCGATCATGCGGCGCCAGACGTCCATCGCCGAGCCGTCGGCCAGGGCCTTCGCCGGGTCGGCGTCCTTCACCCCGGCCGCCTCCAGCATCTCGCGCGCCAGGGCCAGCGTCAGTTCCACCACGTCCGCCGGGCCGCCGCCCGCCAGGACCTCCACCGACTCGCGGACCTCCAGCGCGTTGCCGGCCGTCAGGCCCAGCGGGGTCGACATGTCGGTCAGGAGGGCCACCGTCTTCACGCCGTGGTCGGTGCCCAGGCCGACCATGGTGGTCGCCAGTTCGCGGGCGTCGTCCAGCGTCTTCATGAAGGCGCCGCTGCCCACCTTCACGTCCAGGACCAGGGAGCCCGTGCCCTCGGCGATCTTCTTCGACATGATCGAAGAGGCGATGAGCGGGATCGCCTCCACCGTGCCCGTCACGTCCCGCAGCGCGTACAGCTTCTTGTCCGCCGGGGCCAGGCCGTCGCCCGCCGCGCAGATGACCGCGCCGGTCCCCTCCAGCACGGACAGCATCTCCTCGTTCGAGAGCAGCGCGCGCCAGCCCGGGATCGACTCCAGCTTGTCCAGGGTGCCGCCCGTGTGGCCGAGGCCCCGGCCGGAGAGCTGCGGGACCGCGGCACCGCAGGCCGCGACGAGGGGGGCCAGCGGGAGCGTGATCTTGTCGCCGACGCCACCCGTCGAGTGCTTGTCGGCCGTCGGGCGGGACAGGGTGGAGAAGTCCATGCGCTCGCCGGAGGCGATCATTGCCGCCGTCCACCGGGCGATCTCGCGCCGGTTCATGCCGTTGAGCAGGATCGCCATGGCGAGCGAGGACATCTGCTCGTCGGCGACCTCGCCGCGGGTGTACGCGTCGATGACCCAGTCGATCTGCTCGTCGGTCAGCTCGCCGCGGTCCCGCTTGGTGCGGATCACGGAGATGGCGTCCATGGCCATGGCTGGTGGCTTCCTTCCGGAGGTGCGAAGTGTGCGGCCCCCCTGCGAGCGGGGCAGGGGGGCCGTACGGGACTTACTTGGTGAGATGGTCCGGGCCGAAGGCCTGGGGCAGCATCTCGGACAGCGAGAGGACGCCCGCGGGGGTGTCCAGGAGGAGGTCCGGGCCCCCGAACTCGTACAGCAGCTGACGGCAGCGGCCACAGGGCACCAGCAGTCCGCCGGTGCCGTCCACGCACGTGAAGTGCGTCAGGCGGCCGCCGCCCGTGCGCTGCAGGTCGGACACCAGGCCGCACTCGGCGCACAGGCCGATGCCGTAGGAGGCGTTCTCCACGTTGCAGCCGGTGACCGTGCGGCCGTCGTCGACCCGGGCCGCCACGCCGACCGGGAAGCCGGAGTAGGGGGCGTAAGCGTGGGACATCGCCTCGCGCGCCACCTCCCGCAGCGCCTCCCAGTCGAACCCGGCGGCATTCCGCGTCACTTGCCCTGACCCTTCCGGTAGCGCATGCCGTCCGCCTTCGGCATCCGCAGGCGCTGCGCCGACAGCGACAGCACCAGCAGGGTGACGACGTACGGCGTGGCACCCACGAAGTCACTCGGGACCTCGTCGGTGACGAGGTACCACAGCAGCACCAGCGCCGCCACGATCAGGCTGATCGCGCCCTGCCACAGCGACGTGCGATACAGCTTCCAGCCTGCCAGGGCGACGAGCAGAATGACCAGCAGGAGCAGCAGCGCGTGGACGGTCGGACCGCCGTTGCGCAGCTGGAGGGCGTCGGAGTAGCCGAACAGGCCCGCGCCCATCGCGAGTCCGCCCGGACGCCAGTTGCCGAAGATCATCGCCGCGAGGCCGATGTAGCCGCGGCCACCGGTCTGGCCCTCCAGGTAGGTGTGCGAGGTGACCAGCGCGAGGAAGGCACCGCCGAGGCCGGCGAGGCCACCGGAGACGGCCACGGCCGCGTACTTGTACGTGTAGACGTTGACGCCGAGGGACTCGGCGGCGGTCGGGTTCTCACCGCAGGAGCGCAGCCGCAGACCGAACGGGGTGCGCCACAGCAGCCACCAGCTGCCGACGAACAGCACCACGGCCAGGATCGTGATCACGGACAGGTTGGTGACCAGACCGCCGATGATGCCGGCGAGGTCGGAGATCAGGAACCAGTGGTGGGTCTCGATCGAGTGCAGGCCGCTGGACAGGCCGGGCACGGTGACCTGCGGCAGCGAGTCCACCGGCGGGGACTGCTTGGGGTTGCCGCCCGCGTTGGCCGCGCTGCCGCCCGCGAAGAACAGCTTGGCGAGGTACTGGGTGGCGCCCAGCGCGAGCAGGTTGATCGCGACACCGGAGACGATGTGGTCGACGCCGAAGGTGACGGTGGCGACGGCGTGCAGCAGGCCGCCGAGGACGCCGAAGCCGATCCCGCACAGCAGGCCGAGCCAGGGGCTGGACTGCCAGCCGACCCAGCCGGCGCCGAAGGTGCCGAGGATCATCATGCCTTCGAGGCCGATGTTGACCACACCGGAGCGCTCCGACCACAGACCGGCGAGGCCGGCGAGGCCGATCGGCACGGCGAGGCCGAGCGCGGCGCTGACCTGGCCGGCGGAGTCGAGCTGCTGGGAGCCGGTGATCATGCGGACCGCGGCCAGGAGCAGCAGCGCACCCGCCACGAGCAGGAGGATCTGGCCGAAGGAGCGGCCCGAGCGCTGCGGCGCGCCCGCCGCCTTGGGCGCCGCGGGCGGCGGCGTGTCGGTCATCGTGGCAGTCATCACGCCACCTCCTGCTTCTTCGTCGGGGCGGCGGCCTGGGCGGCGAGTTCGGCGCCGACCTTCTGCTGCTGGCGCTTGAGGCCGTAGCGGCGCACGACCTCGTAGGCGATCACGACGCACAGGACGATGACGCCCTGGATGACGCCGAGGATCTCCTTGTCGTAGCCCTGGAACTCCAGGTGGTTGGTGGTGCGCTCCAGAAAGCCCCAGAGCAGGGCGCCGAGCGCGATGCCGATCGGGTGGTTGCGGCCGAGCAGCGCGATGGCGATGCCGGTGAAGCCGATGCCGACCGGGAAGTCGTTGCTGTACGCGTAGGAGTCGTTGAGCAGGGTCGGCATGCCGATCAGACCGGCCACCGCACCCGAGATGATCATGCTGGTGGCGATCATCTTCTTCACGGACACACCGCTCGCGGAGGCGGCGCTCTCGGACTGGCCGACGGTGCGCAGGTCGAAGCCGAACCGGGTGCGGCCGAGGACGAACCAGTACGCGACACCGACGGCGGCGGCGATGAAGATGAAGCCCCACAGCTGCCCGGCCGGGCCGGTGTTGATGCTGAAGAAGTACGAGGACGACGGCAGCGGCTTGGTGGAGACCACGGTGCCGCCCTGTTCCAGCTGGGCCAGCTTTCCGGGCTGCAGCAGGTAGGCGATGATCGCGGTGGCGATCGAGTTCAGCATGATGGTCGAGATGACCTCGCTGACGCCGCGCGTCACCTTGAGGACGCCCGCGATGGCCGCCCACAGGGCGCCGGTCGCCATGGCGCAGATGAGGATCAGCGGGATGGCGATCCAGCCGGGCACGGTCAGCGCCCCGCCGAGGACGGCGGCGAAGAACGCGGCGAGCCGGTACTGGCCGTCGACGCCGATGTTGAACAGGTTCATCCGGAAGCCGATGGCGACGGAGACGCCCGCGAGGTAGTACGTCGTCGCCTTGTTCAGGATGTAGACCTGGCTGTCGCTGGCGAAGCCGTAGGTCATCATGTCGCTGAACGCGGAGCCGGGGTTCTTGCCGGTCGCGAGGATCACCAGGGCGGTGACGACGAGCGCGGCGACGACCGCCAGCACCGGCGCGGCGAGGCCGAGGAGCAGCCGCTCCTTGTCGATCCGTGAGGTCAGCTTGTTCATCGCTCGTCGTCCTCTGTGTGCTCCAGGTGGCCGGTGGCCGCACCCGTCATGGCGGAGCCCAGCTCTTCGGGGGTGATGGTGGCGGGGTCGGCGTCGGCGACCAGGCGGCCGCGGTACATCACCCGCAGGGTGTCGGAGAGCCCGATCAGCTCGTCCAGGTCCGCGGAGATCAGCAGGACGGCCAGTCCCTCGCGGCGGGCCTCGCGAATGTAGTCCCAGATGGCCGCCTGGGCGCCGACGTCCACACCGCGGGTGGGGTGGGCGGCGATGAGCAGCTTGGGGTCGTGGCTCATCTCGCGGCCGACGATCAGCTTCTGCTGGTTGCCGCCGGACAGCGAGCCCGCGGTCACGTCGATACCGGGGGTGCGGACGTCGTAGGCCTGGACGATCCGCTCGGTGTCGGCGCGGGCGGCCTTGATGTCGAGCAGCCGGCCGCGCACGTTGGGCTTCTCGGTGACGTGGCCGAGGATGCGGTTCTCCCACAGCGGGGCTTCCAGCAGCAGGCCGTGGCGGTGGCGGTCCTCGGGGATGTAGCCGATGCCGGCCTCGCGGCGGTCGCGGGTGGGGGTGCCGGAGATGTCGGTGCCGTCGAGGGTGATCACGCCGGCGTCCGGGTGGCGCATGCCCATGATCGCCTCGACCAGCTCGGACTGGCCGTTGCCCTCCACACCGGCGATGCCGAGGACCTCGCCCTTGTGGATGGTGAGGGAGATCTGGTCCAGGATGATCCGCTCGATGCCCTCCAGGTCGGTCTGCGCCAGGTGCAGCCCCTCGACCTTCAGCATCGGCACGTCCGTGACGGTGGACTCCGCGGTCTCCGGGGTGGGCAGCTCGGCGCCGACCATCAGCTCGGCGAGCTGCTTGGGGGTGGTGCCCTGCGGCGAGACCGTGCCGACGGTGGTGCCGCGCCGGATGACGGTGATCTCGTCGGCGACCGACAGCACCTCGCCCAGCTTGTGGGAGATGAAGATGACGGTGAGGCCCTCGGACTTCAGCTCGCGCAGGTTGTCGAAGAGGGCGTCGACCTCCTGCGGCACGAGCACGGCCGTCGGCTCGTCGAGGATGAGGGTCTTGGCGCCACGGTAGAGGACCTTGAGGATCTCCACGCGCTGGCGGTCGGCGACGCCCAGCTCCTCCACCAGCACGTCCGGGCGGACGTTCAGGCCGTACGCGTCCGAGATCTCCTTGATCCTGGTGCGGGCCTTGTTGCCGATGCCGTACAGCTTCTCCGCGCCGAGGACGACGTTCTCCAGCACGGTGAGGTTGTCGGCGAGCATGAAGTGCTGGTGCACCATGCCGATGCCGCGGGCGATGGCGTCGCCGGGGTTGTGGAAGGTGACCTGTTCGCCATTGACCGTGATGGTGCCCTCGTCCGGCTGCTGCATGCCGTAGAGGATCTTCATCAGGGTGGACTTGCCGGCGCCGTTCTCACCGCACAGGGCGTGGACGGTGCCCGTGTGGACCGTGATGTCGATGTCGCGGTTGGCGACGACGCCGGGGAAACGCTTGGTGATGCCGCGCAGTTCGACGGCAGCGGGAGGGCTGGACGCGTTGATGGCGCACTCTCCTCGGGGAAAGGGGCTGCGTAGGGGAGGGCTTGGGCGTCGGCGACGCTAGCGCGGCAACTCCACGCTACACGCGTAGAGTTGACACATTGTTATGGCTCGACGGGGGGGCTCCGGAGGGCGCCCCCGCGCCGAGCCTCAGGTCCCGCGGTACGGCCGGACCGCCGCATCGGCGGTCCGGCCGTACCGGACGGGTCACGGGGTGGTCTTGACCTTGATCTGGCCGGAGACGATCTTCTGCTTCGCGGCGTCCAGCTTGGGCTGGATGTCGTTGATGAAGCCACCGCTGGTGGCCAGCGAGACACCGTTCTTGGCGAGGGAGTAGGCGTTGAGGCCGGCCAGCGGCTTGCCGTCGTGCACGGACTTGATGAAGTCGTACACACCGACGTCGACGTTCTTGACCATGGAGGTCAGGATCGAGTTCTTGTACTTGGCCAGACCCGGGATGTTGTACTGGTCCGAGTCCACGCCGATGGCCCAGGCACCCTTGGTGCCGCTGACGGCCTCGATCGCGCCGTTGCCGGAGGAGCCGGCGGCCGAGTAGATCACGTCGGCGCCGTTGTCGAGCATGCCCTGCGCGGCCTCCTTGCCCTTGTCGGGGCTGGCGAAGCCGGAGAAGTCCGAGCCGTGGCTCAGGTACTGGGTGTCGACCTTGATCTTCGGGTTGGTGTCCTTGACGCCCTGGACGTAGCCCGCCTCGAACTTCTTGATCAGCGGGACGTCGACACCGCCGATGAAGCCGACGTGGTCCTTCTTGGTCTTCAGTGCCGCGGCGACACCGGCCAGGTAGGAGCCCTGCTCCTCGGTGAACGTGATGCTGTCGACGTTGCTCGCGTTCACGACCGAGTCGACGATGCCGAAGTTGGTCTTCGGGAACTGCTTGGCGATCTTGGTCACGGCCGGCGCGTAGGAGAAACCGACGGCGACGATCGGGTTGTACCCCGCCTGCGCCAGGTCCGACAGGCGCTGCTCGCGGTCGGCCTCGGTGTCGGAGGTCTTGGCGGTCAGCTCCTTGATGGAACCGCCGAACTCCTTCGCGGCCTTGTCGGCACCGCGCGCGGCGGAGTCGTTGAAGGAACGGTCACCACGGCCGCCGACGTCGTAAGCGAGGCCGATCTTGATGCCGCCCTTGGCGCCGCCCGAGGACGAGGGGCTGGCGTTGTTGTCGGAGGACGTGCTGCCACACGCGGTGGCAGTCACGGCGAGAGCTGCGGTGGCGATTGCCGCAGCGGAAAGCTTGGCTACCCGGCGCACGGGAGGCTCCTTCACCTGACCTGAGCGCCGTGTCGGCGCTTGATGTGAGCACCATGCCAGTGCTCGAGCCGAAACGCCCCGGCGGCGTCGGCTTCGCGGCATCGTAACGCGCGTAGATGTCGCAAAAAACCCTCTCGCGAAGCCGTTATCGATTCGAGGCAAACAGCGTCTGAACTCGCTCTCCCGGTCCTCTCATGGCGCTGTTGCGAAGCGTGTACGAATGGCTTACATGTGTGTTGCGCCGGCCAGCGGAACCGTCCCGGGCCCCGGGCACCCGCCTCGGAGGCCACCCCGGACGCCCGTCTCCGGGCCACCCCAGGGCCCCGCCTCGGTGCCACCCCGGACGCCCGTCCCCGGGCCACCCCAGAAGCCCGTCTCGGCGCCACCCCGGACGCCCGCCCCCAGCCCACCCCAGAAGCCCGTCTCGGCGCCACCCCGGACGCCCGCCCCCGGGCCACCCCAGAAGCCCGTCTCGGTCCCCCCCGGACGCCCGTCCCCCGGGCCGCCCCAGGGCCCGGTCTCGTGCCACCCCAGGAACCCGTCTCCGGGTCACCCCCGGGGGGGGCCGCAGAGACCCCGGGGCCCGGGCGCTCAGCCCTGTACGTCGTTCGGCTCCAGGAAGGCCGCCGCCGTGAACATCTCCACACCGACCTTGATGGCGTGCTCGTCGGCGTCGAAGTCGCCCTGGTGAAGATCGCGCACGGTGCGCTCGCCGGGCTTGCGGACGCCGAGCCGGGCCATGGCGCCCGGGACGTGCTCCTGGTACCAGGAGAAGTCCTCGCCGCCGAGGCTCTGCTCGGTGCTCTCGACGGAGTCCCGGCCCCGCCGCGCCGCCATCGCCCGGCGCAGCAGCTCGGTGGACTCCCGGTCGTTGACCACGGGCGGCACTCCGCGCACATAGGTGATCTCGGACTTGGCGCGGTGCATGGTGGCGACCTCGTCGATGGCCGCGTGCACGAGGTCGGGGGCCTGCCGCCAGGCCTCCAGGTCCAGACAGCGCACGGTCCCGGACAGCTCGGCGTGCTGCGGGATCACGTTCGGGGCGTGCCCCGACTCGATCCGCCCCCAGGTCAGCGCCAGCCCGGCCCGGGTGTCGACGCGGCGGGCGATCAGCGCGGGCAGGTCGACGGCGACCCGGGCGGCGGCGGTGACGAGATCGGTGGTCAGATGCGGCCGGGCGGTGTGCCCGCCGGGCCCGTCCAGGGCGATCTCCAGCCGGTCGCACGCGCTCGTGATCGCGCCGTGCCGCAGCCCGACCTTCCCGGCGTCGACGCGGGGGTCGCAGTGCACGGCGAGGATCCGCTCGACCCCCTTCAGCGCCCCGTCCTCGATGGCGTCCAGCGCGCCGCCGGGCAGCACCTCCTCGGCGGGCTGGAAGAGCAGCCGCACCGGCCGCGGCAGCAGGCCCTTGGCATACAGGTCGGCGAGCACGAGCCCGGCGCCGAGCACGACGGTCGTGTGCACATCATGCCCGCACGCGTGCGCCCGGTCGGGCACGGTCGACCGGTACGGGCAGTCGGTCTTGGTGTCCGGGATGGGCAGGGCGTCGATGTCCGCGCGCAGGGCCAGCAGCGGTACGGCCGGCCGCTCACCGTCCGTCATGCCGATGTCACAGACGAGTCCGGTTCCCTTGGCGAGCACCCGGGGCCTGAGCCCCGCCTGCTCCAGCCGCTCCTTGATCGCGGCGGTCGTACGGAACTCTTGATTGCCCAGCTCAGGGTGCATGTGCAAGTCGCGACGGAAGGCGACGAGTTCGGCGTGCAGGGCTTCGCTCAGCACGCCGGGGAGCACATCCCCCGCGAGGCCGGCCTCGGACTCTAGGGACATCAATTGCTTCACCCTCTGAAGGGTAGGACGCCCGGCTGGTCGACTACCCCTCGATCAACAAAACTTCAGCCCGTTAGGGGAAGAAAATCTGACCGGCGGACGCATGGCGGCGGACACTGATGGGTAAAACCTCTGTTTCTTCTTCCACGCATACCACGCCTCCCCGCACTCACGCGCGCCATGTCCACGAACCGGACCCCCTCCCACGCCCCCGGCCGGTAGGGTCCGCACCCGTGACCGACGCGACCGAGAACCCTCGCACCGAAGCCACCGAGGCCTTCCTCCGGACGACCCGCGCCTCCTACGACGCGATCGCCAAGGACTACGCCGCCCAGTTCCCGGCCGGCGGCTGGCACCCCCTGGACCGCAGCGTGATCACCGCCTTCGCCGAACTGGTCACCACGCACGGCACGGCCCCCGTGGCGGACCTGGGCAGCGGCCCCGGCCATGTCACCGCGCTCCTGGACGAGCTTGGCGTCCCGGCCTTCGGCGTCGACCTCTCCCCCGCCATGGTGAGCATGGCCCGCGACACCTACCCCCGGCTGCGCTTCCACATCGGTTCGATGACGTCCCTGGACCTGCCGGACGCCACCCTGGGCGGCATCCTCGCCCTGTACTCGACGATCCACGTCCCCGATGCCCACCTGCCGGCGGCCTGCGCGGAATTCCACCGCACGCTCCAGCCCGGCGGCCACGCCCTCCTCGCCTTCCAGACCGCCGGGGCGCCCGGCCATCTGCACCTCCCGGAGCGCTTCGGCCACCAGATCGACCTCGACTACTACTGGCGTACCCCGGAACAGCTCACCACGGCGCTGACGGAGGCCGGCCTGGAACTGGTGGCGACGGTGCGCCGGGAACCAGCCGCCGAGGAGACCCTGTCGAGAGCATTCGTACTGGCCCGCAAACCCGCCGCCGGAGCCTGAGCCGATCCGGTGACAGAACCCGATGGGCGGATCCGCACCAGCCCCCTCGCTGCTGGACGACCCCGTCCCCGTCCCGCCCCATGAAAGCCCGAGGCCAACCGGAAGCCTTTCGAACTACTCCGGCGCAACGGGAGTTGAGCCGACAGAAATGTCTGGACACGAAAGGGTGCCGTTTCCTCGCGGCGACCGCGATCGTTGCCGGAACGGTGGCGATGGCGGCTCCGGCGCAGGCCAGTACACAGGACTGCCCGCACTATCCGGCGGGCGAGGGCTACGTGGTCGGTTCGGGGGTCACGCGGGCATGCAACATCGGCCAGGGAGCGGGTGGCCCGGCCGACACGCTGACGTGTAACCAACTGCTCGTGGACCTCGGTGTCCGTGCGGCACACGCCGCCAGGGCGTGCGATCCGGCAAACGACTGATCCGGCACGGGATGCAGCAGCCCCTTGGCCCCCTGGCCTAGGCCGGGCTGGGGCTCACCGCCGCCAGGCGGTGTACGTCACGGGCCGTGCCGGTGACACCCGACAGAAAGCCCTGCGCTCGCGGCGACGCGTTCTCCGTGAGCCAGGCGGGGTCGATGTCGCACACCGCGACCCGCACGCCCGTGCCGGCCAGGGCCAGCGGCAGGGTGTGGACGACCGTCGAAGGGAAGCTGAGGACCGTACGGCCGATCGGGCCCCGGCGGGCGATCAGCTCCAGGGGGAGGTCCGGGCGGACTATCTCCAGGCCGGTCTCGGCGGCCAGGCGGTGCAGCTTGTCCGCGCTCTCGCGGCGGTGGGCGAAGTAGCGGGTCGCGCCGTGCGTCCTGGCCAGGGTGCGGACGGCCTCCAGATAGCGGTCGCCGTCCACCACGCCCGTCTCCACCAAGGACGTCCCCACCATGTCCGCCCCCTTGGTGATGCGCGGGGGCCCGAAGCGGGCACGGGTCCAGGAGAAGTCGTTGGCCGTGACCGTCACCCCGTCCGGGGTCTCCGTCACCGGCATGGAGGAGAAGACCTCGACCCTGCGGCGCGCGCTCGGCGTCAGCCGGCGCCGGGCCGAGGAGGAGACGGGGGCGAAGAGCAGGTCCCTCGCGCCCGGGCGGCCGCCCTTGCGGTGCCAGCGGACCAGCCGCTCACCGCGGGCCAGCTGGGCGACGAACTCCATCGTCGCCGTGCCGTCGTCGACCACGACCAGGTCCTTCGCCCGCGTGATCGTCAGCAACAGCTGCACATACCGCGAGAACGGGTCGCCCATGACGATCCGGTCGGCCTTTCTCAGGGCCCCCGCCAGGCCGCCGATCGTCGAGAAGGGCGCGGTCGTGCCGCCCCGCGCCTCCTCCCAGCGCACCCGGTACCCCTCGTCCCGGGCCAGGTCCGCCATGCGGCGCAGCTGGCCCCGGGACATGGGATCGGTCGGCGACAGGACGACGACCGTGAGCTCCGCGCCGGTCTGTGGAGGGTTGCCGGCCACCGTCCGCCGTACCTGCGCGGGCACGGACGGAAGCGGGTCCGTGGCCGGCAGCGGGTCCGGCTGCGCGCCGCGCAGGCCGTGCAGATGCGCCCACTCCAGTACGTTGAGCAGCTGGACCGGGCTCTCCACGAAGGCGAGCGTGCGGGGAGGGTGGCCGGCGTGACCGGCGCGGGGGCTCATCGGCGTACGACCGTCCCGTCGTAAGGGGATCAAAACACTCAGACCGTGACCGGCTCGCCCGCCGCCGCGGCGATCTCCGCCTCGGCGACGACGCCGGCGACGCGGCGCAGCTTCTTCATCGGGCCGAGCTCGGAGTCGTAGACCTTCTTGACGCCGTCACCCAGGGAGGACTCGATCACGCGGATGTCGCGGACCAGGCGCTCCAGGCCCTGCGGCTCCACCGACGCGGCCTGGTCGGAGCCCCACATGGCGCGGTCGAGGGTGATGTGACGCTCGACGAAGGCCGCCCCGAGCGCGACCGCGGCGAGGGTGGTCTGCAGGCCGGTCTCGTGGCCGGAGTAGCCGATCGGGACGTTCGGGTACTCCTTCTCCAGCGTGTTGATCACGCGGAGGTTGAGTTCCTCGGCCTTCGCGGGGTAGGTCGACGTGGCGTGGCACATCAGGATGTTGTCGCTGCCCAGGACCTCGACCGCGTGGCGGATCTGCTTCGGGGTCGACATGCCCGTGGAGAGGATGACGGTGCGGCCGGTGGCGCGCAGGGCGCGCAGCAGCTCGTCGTCCGTCAGGGACGCGGAGGCCACCTTGTGGGCCGGGACGTCGAACTTCTCCAGGAAGGCGACGGCCTCGGTGTCCCACGGGGAGGCGAACCAGGCGATGCCCTTCTCCTTGCAGTACTCGTCGATCTGGCGGTACTCGTCCTCACCGAACTCCACGCGGTGGCGGTAGTCGATGTAGGTCATCCGGCCCCAGGGGGTGTCGCGCTCGATGTCCCACTGGTCGCGCGGGGTGCAGATCTCCGGGGTGCGCTTCTGGAACTTCACGGCGTCGCAGCCGGCCTCGGCGGCCACGTCGATCAGCTTGAAGGCGTTCTCCAGCTCACCGTTGTGGTTGATGCCGATCTCACCGCAGATGTAGACGGGACGGCCGGGGCCGACCTCGCGGGAACCGAACGTACGCAGACGGGAGTTGGTGCTCATCAGGGGATGTCCTTACTTGGGGAGGGAATCGAGAGAGGGGCCGAGGATCCAGCTGGCGATCTCTCGGATCGCGCCGTCACCGCCGGGGAGGGTGGTGACCGCGCGTGCGGCGCCGCGTACGACGTCGTGGGCGCTCGCGACCGCCACGGGCCAGCCGACGAGGGCGAAGCACGGCAGGTCGTTGACGTCGTTGCCGACGTAGAGCACGCGCTCCGGCGCGATGCCCTGCTCCTCGCACCACTGCTTCAGCGCGAGGTCCTTGCGGTCGATGCCGTGCAGCACGGGAAGCTTCAGCTTCCGGGCCCGGGCGGCGACCACAGAGTTCTGTTCCGTGGACAGGATCAGCATCTTCAGGCCGCTCCTGCGGAGGGCCGCGATGCCGAGTCCGTCGCCGCGGTGCACGGAGACGAACTCCCGTCCTTCGGAGTCGATCAGCACCCGGTCGTCGGTCTGGGTGCCGTCGAAGTCCAGTACGACCGCGTCGATGTCGTCGGCGGTCGGCAGCGAACCGGGGCGGTCCGCGTCGAAGAGCGGGGCCAGCGCGCGGGCGCGGGCCAGGTCGTGCGGATCGTCGATCTCCAGCACGCGCGCGGGGTCGGTGCGGACGAGTTCCGTACGGCCGAAGAAGCGGTGCTGGTGCTTGCGGAAGCCGGCCGCGTCCATCGCGTAGGCGGCGCCGGTCTCCAGGAAGTCCTGCGGTCGGTCCTGGCGGCGCGGGCGGTAGGACTTGTCGTGGTTGACGCCATGGCCTCCGGCGGTCGGTGTGGGAACGGCGTGGCTGCCGCCCGCCGCCGCGGCCACCGAGGCCGTGCCGGTGGCTGACGGCTCGCCGTGCGCGGAAAGCTCGTCGACCGCGTCGCGCCAGACGAACCCGTGGAACGGCGCGACCGTCAGCGCGGTGTCCGCGCCGCCTTCGATCACCGCCGACGCAACCCCGTCGATGTCCTCGCGGACGATGAACGGGCTGGTGCACTGCACGAGCAGGACCACGTCGACGGCGGCGCCGTGCAGCGCCTCGTGGGCGTCCATGGCGTGCAGGACCGCGGCCTCGGAGGTCGCCGTGTCCCCGGCGATGGCGGCCGGGCGCAGCACGACCTCGGCGCCGGCTTCCCGGGCGGCGGCGGCGATGGCCTGGTCGTCGGTGGAGACGACGACGTCGGTCACCAGCCGGGTCGCCCGGCACTCGCGCACCGCGCGCGCCACCAGCGGGACCCCGCCGACGGGGGCGAGGTTCTTCGCGGGCACGCCCTTGGAGCCGCCGCGGGCGGGGATCACCGCGAGCACCCGGCGCACCGTCGCGCCCTGGCCCGCTTCCGGGTTCGACATGGGGTCCACTCCTTGGAAAGAGGTCACAGCTCCCCCATCCGGCGGATCACCGGAGCGACCCGCTGCACGCCGTGGCGGTAGGCGCCACGCGCGGCGCGGCGCACGATCTGGCGGACCGGTCCGGGCTCCTTGTCGGCGGCGGGCGCGCCGGGCAGCGGGACGCCGTCGGGGCCGAGGTGGTGCCGGGCGAGGATGCCGGGCAGATAGCCGGGCGCGGTCTCGGGGGTGTAGTAGGGGTTCAGGGGCGGCAGGCCGCCCGGCCGGTCGAGCAGCTTGGCGATGCGTTCGCGGGCGGTGTCGAAGGCCGTCCCGTACGACCCGTCGGCGGCCACGCCCTGCCGGGCCACCCACTCCTCGTCGGCCACCGGCCGGTGCCCGGCGTCGAGCTGGTCCCAGGAGGCCAGGCACCCGGAGCCGGTGAAGTGGTGGTTGCCGAGCACCTCGCGCACGCCCAGGTCGGTCAGGACGACCGTGGGGATACGGCGGTGCAGGGCCTCCAGGGCGGCCGTGGAGCTGACCGTGACGAGCAGGTCGGTGCGATCCAGCACCTCGCCCATGTGGCCGTACACCAGGCGGAAGTTGGCGGGCACGTCCGTGCCCTGGACCAGCTTCTGGTACGGCAACTCCTCGATATGGGTGGTGTGTTCGCCCGGCTTGGAGCGCAGCTTCAGCAGCACCTCGCGCTCGGGGTGCTTCCGGGCGTGCTCGATCAGCCGGTTCAGCAGGTAGGTGCGGTCCTTGCGGCTGTCCGGGACGGACGGCTGGGCCGCGAACACCACGGTGTAGGGCTCGTGTTCACCGGTGTACGGCGCCCCGCCGAGGAAGGGCAGCGCGACCTCGGTGACCGAGGAGGCGTCGGCGCCCACGCCCTCGTACACGGCCCGGAACCGGTCCGCGTCGTGCCGGGAGTTGGCGAGGACGAGGTCGGCGCCGTGCCGCAGCAGCAGGCCGTCGGCGAGCTTCTCGTAGACGACACCGACGTAGCCGGTGACGACCACGGGGCGCTTGCCGGCGCCCGCCCAAGTGGCGCGCAGCCCGTGCAGCATGGCCTGGACGCCGCCGCCGACGAGCGCGAGGATGAGCACGTCGTACTGGTCTTCGACGGCTCCACCCATCGCACGAAGGAACTCGACGCCGGTGACCTCGCGCAGGGAGTCCGCCCGGACGCCGACCTCCTTCAGCTGGCGGGCTGTCGGGGTGGCGCGTCCTCGCAAGAGGTAGCCGTCGAGCCGGATCTCGGCATCCGTGGGGGCGAGGCGCTGCGCGGTGAGCGCGCCCCACTTCCACCGGGTGTCGGAATCGGCGAGGACGGCGACCCGCAGGGACTTCGTAGCACTTGCTGGCACGCTGAAGACGCTAGGAATCCATTCCGAGGTTCCGCCCAACCCGAATGCAACAAACGGTTAACAGCACATCGCCGAATGGCGAATCGGGCCGTGAGAGCACGGGAAAACAGCCCGGTTCACAGCTTCGCCACGTGGCGTTCACCCAGCATCAAGCGGACGGTCAAGACGAATGACGGGCTTCGTCCTAACGTTCAAGCCGTGGTCAAGCTCTCCGTCATCGTGCCGTTCTACAACGTGCAGCAATACGCGCCCGACACGCTCAGGAGCCTGAAGGCGAACGCGCGTGAGGACTTCGAATTCATTCTCGTCGACGACTGTTCGCGCGACGGGACACCAGAGATTCTCGCGCGCGCGGAGCGCGAGCTGCCCGGAGCGGTCTACGTCCGGCACGAGCAGAACGGAGGGCTGGCGACCGCCCGCAACACCGGTATCGACCGGGCGCGCGGCGAGTACCTGACCTTCCTGGACGGCGACGACTGGCTCGCCCCCGGCTACTTCCCACAGCTGGTCGCGGCCATGGAGGAGCTCGGCTGCGACTTCATCCGCACCGACCATGTGCAGTGCACGGCGCGCTCGCGCACGGTGAACCGGGTGCCGGTCGGCCGGCGGAACGTGGTGATGGACCCGCGGGAGGCGATCCTGCCCACCGACCGGTCCACGTCCGTCGACTACGCGTACGCGTGGGCGGGCGTCTATCACCGCCGGCTGGTGGACAAAGGGCTGCTGCACTTCACCGACGGACTGCGTACGGCCGAGGACCGGCCATGGATCTGGAAACTGCACCGGGAGGCGGAATCCTTCGCGGCGGTGAGCATGCTCGGGGTGTTCTACCGGCGTGGCGTCGCCTCCTCGCTCACCCAGATCGGCGATGTCCGGCAGCTCGATTTCATTCGCGCGTTCGATCAGGTCATCACGGAAACGGCCGGGGACCGGGACGCCGATCAGCTGCTGCCGAAGGCCGTCCGCACCTATTGCGCCATCATTTCCCATCATCTGGGATCCATCGAAAGGTTCGAGCCCGCGGTGGCGAAGAAACTGAAATCCATGAGTGCCGCGGCCCTGCGGCGCATGCCGCAGGACGTGCTGGACGAGGCGCTGGACTCCATGGACCTCCAGCGCGCCACCAAGCTGCGCCGGCTGCGCCGCCGTCCCGCCTCCGCGGGGGCTGCCGCGTGACCACCCAGATCTTCCAGGCGTCGACGCTCTACGGCACGGCCACGCTCGCCGCCGCCCTGGACTCCGGCTGCTTCGGCCCGACCGACCGGCGGATCCTGCTGGTCTGCAACAACGCGGCCACGCCCGAGACCACGCCCGCGCTGGACGAGGCGCCCGGTTTCGAGAAGCTGCGCGACCGGTTCGACGAGGTGATCTCGTACAACGAGACCATCTTCCCGTTCCACCCGGGCGGCTGGGCGCCCCGCACGGACGACATGCCGCTGTGGGAACGCTTCCTGCGGCACGAGTGGCGACTCGGCGACGACGACGTGGCGCTGGCGGTCGAGTCGATCCAGGTCAATCCCTCCCTGGCGCTCGCGCAGATCTTCAACGGCGCCCCGGTGACGGTCTACGCCGACGGCCTGATGAGCTACGGCCCCACCCGCAACAAGATCGACCCGCTGGTCGGCACCCGTGTGGACCGGGTGCTCCACCTGGACCTGGTGCCGGGCCTGAAGCCGCTGCTGCTGACCGAGTTCGGCGTGCCCGGCGAGGTGCTGCAGACGGCCGCCTTCACCAAGGTCCTCGCCGAACTCGCGCCCTCCGGCGCCGAGTTGCCGGAGATCGAGGAGCCCGCGCTGCTGCTCGGCCAGTATCTGTCGGCGCTGGACATCCTCACCGCCGAGCAGGAGGAGAAGCTGCATGTGCGGATGCTGAAGGGCGCGGCCGCCCTCGGGCACACCAAGGTCGTGTTCAAGCCGCACCCGTCCGCCCCGGCCCGCTTCACCCGCCTGCTGGAGCAGGAGGCGGAGCGGCTGAAGGTCGAGCTGACCGTGCTCGACACCCCGGTCCTCGCGGAGGTGCTGTACCAGCGGATGCGTCCCGCGCTGGTCGTCGGCTGCTTCTCCACCGCCCTGCTCACGGCGCAGGCCCTGTACGGCCTGCCGGTCGCCCGGATCGGCACCGAGGTGCTGCTGGAGCAGCTGGCGCCGTACGAGAACAGCAACCGCGTCCCGGTGACCATCGTGGACGCGCTGCTGCCCGAGCTCGGCAACCGCGCCGCGGTGACCGAGCAGCGGGCCGGCATGGACGTGGAGGCGCTCGGCGCGCTGATCCGCGCGGTGGGCTTCGCGATGCAGCCGAAGATCTACCCGAGTCTGCGCCCGGAGGCCGAGGCCTGGCTGGCGCGGAACCTGAACCAGCGCACCGTGCGCTACTTCAAGCGCCGGCGTCTGTCCTCGCTGGCCCTGCCCGGTGGGGTGCCCTCCCAGTTGGCGTTCATCCCGCGCAACCCGACGGTCCGCCGGATGGCGAAGAAGGCGCGCAGTCTGCGCAATTCGGTACGCCGCTGACACCACCGAGTGAACCCTCACCGACCAGTTGACGAACAGTGTGCCGAACAGCCCGGTCGTGGGTGTGAGGCGCCGAGACCCTGGTAAGGCGCCCCACACCATGGCTGCTTCATCCCCCGCCCTGAACGCCGTTCCCGCTCCTCCCGCCGCCGGAACGGCACCTGCCTCCAGGCCCCGGAGCCGTCTGCTCGCCCTGGACGGTCTGCGGCTCGTCGCCGCACTGATGGTCTGCCTCTACCACTACACCGGCCGCGGCGGCACGGTCTCCGCGTCCTGGCACGGGAGTCCGGCCCACCTCTTCCCTGGGCTGTCCCGGGCGGCCGTCTACGGCAATTTCGGCGTCGAGCTCTTCTTCGTCATCAGCGGTTTCGTGATCTGCATGAGCAGTTGGGGCCGCACCCTCGGTGACTTCTTCCGCTCCCGGGTCTCCCGCCTGTACCCCGCGTACTGGGTGGCCCTGGTCCTGGTCACGGGTGCGTCCCTGGCCCTGCCGGTCGTGGTCCACCCGGTCCGTCTGGACGAGTTCCTCGTCAATGTGACGATGCTCCAGCAGCCGATGGGCGCGACGCGGGTGCTGGGCGTGTGCTGGACACTCTGGGTCGAGGTGCGTTTCTACGTGCTGTTCGCGCTGTTGGTCGTCCTGCGCGGGGTGACCTACCGCCGGGTGGTGCTGTTCGCGTGCGTGTGGACCGTGGCGGCCGTGCTGTGCCACTCGTCCGGCAACGAGCTGTTGAACCAGGTCGTCATGCCCGAGTACGCCCCGTTCTTCACAGGCGGTCTGGCGCTGTACCTGATACACCGCTTCGGCAGTGACCTGCTCGCGTGGGGCATCGTCGCGATGTCCTGGCTGCTCGCCCAGAGCGAGGCCACCCGTGGCCTGTGGGGCCCGCACCCGCACCGTGACCCCTACGTGGTCATCCTGATCGTCACCGTCGCCTTCGCGGCCGTCGCCGCCGTGGCGTTGGGCTGGACGCGCTGGGCCTCCTGGCCCTGGCTGGTCACGGCCGGCGCGCTGACGTACCCGTTCTACCTGGTCCACGAACACCTCGGCTGGTTCGTCATCCGGGTGCTGCACCGGGGGCTCGGCCTGCCCGCGTGGCCGGCGCTCGGGGTGACGGTGGTCTCCATGCTGCTGCTCGCCTGGCTGATCCACCGGTTCGTGGAGAGGCCGTTCGGCCCGCGGCTGAAGGGGGCACTGAAGGGGCGGAAGTTGGGCAGCCGTTCACCTCGTCTTGGGTTTTGAACCAGCCCCTCGGGCAGGCACCGTAGAGCCCTTGCCACCCCCAGGCCGCACAGGCTTTTCGCAGGGATCCCACAGACGCCGTACCGAGGGAGCGCCCACCCCGCATGGCCACCATCCAGGAAACGACGCGACAGCCCGAGCGTCTCGACGACGTCCCCGGCTGGTTCCCGGTGCTCGACCAGTTGCTCTTCGACTGGTTCCTGAACCGGCAGGAAACCGCGGACATGCGGGGTGATCTGCTCGAAGTCGGGGTCTACATGGGGAAGAGCGCGATCTTCATCGGACGGCACCAGCAACCGGGCGAGCGGTACACCGTGTGCGACCTCTTCGAGGGCGACGCCCCGGACGACGCCAACCAGGCCGAGTCCACGAAGTCGTACAGCGCGCTGACCCGGAGCGTGTTCGAGGACAATTACCTCTCCTTCCACGACGAGCTGCCCCGCGTGCTGCAGGGCCCCAGCTCGATCGTGCCCGGCGGGGTCGAACCGGGCTCCTGCCGGTTCGTGCACATCGACGCCTCCCATCTGTACGAGCATGTGCACGGCGACATCGGAGCCGCCCGCGACCTGCTGCTCCCGGACGGGATCGTCGTCCTGGACGACTTCCGCTCCGAGCACACCCCCGGAGTCTCCATCGCCACCTGGGAGGCCGTGCTCAACCGTGGCCTGCGGCCCATCTGCCTGAGCACCCAGAAGCTGTACGGCACCTGGGGCGACCCGGAGCCGGTCCAGGAGGAGCTGCTGGCCATGGCGCGGGAGCGGTCCGACTGCCACCTGAGCGTCCAGGAGGCCGCCGGGCACCGGATCGTCCGGCTGAAGTCCAAGCACATGCGGGCGCCGGAGTTCCCGGCCTCCAAGCACGCGAAGGCGGCGCAGCCGCAGCCGGTGCCGCAGGAGACCCCGGCACCGGCACCGGCACCCGCGCCGGCTCCGGTCCGGCCCGCCCCCCGCCGCGGCGCGAGCCGGGTCCGCCGGATCGCCGTCGACCTGCTGCCGCCGGTGGTCACGCGGGCGATCCGCAAAGCCCGCGCCGCCCGGAGGTGACGGCTTAGCCGATCCCGTACCGCGCCCCGACACCCGCGATCACGAGCGCCAGTCCCTCCTCGAACTGCTCGTCGTAACCGTCGAAGAGCAGCTTCCCGGCCTCGGCGGCGAGCGGGTACTCGCCCATCCGCCGGGCGCGTTCCTCGACGTCGTACCCCTCCCGGCGCTCGCCCGGGAGGGGCTGCACGCCCTGCTCCTCGGTGACGAAACCGATGGTGTACGCGTTCACCGTGCGGCCCGCGTGGACCGCCTGGGCGAGGGTGAATCCGGCTTCCGTCAGCAGCCGCAGGTTGGCTTCGAGCTGGGGCGCGTGGTCCGTGCCCGTGAAGCGGGAACCGCTGAACACCTTGGCACCGTCGCGGTAGCCGAGCAGCGCGGTCCGCAGTCCGCGCCCCGCCTTCAGCAGCCGCTCCTGCCAGCTGTCGGCGGGATCGAGCGCGGTGCCGGCGACCATCCGCCGGTACATCTCCGTCGCCATCTCGTCCAGCAGCGCCTGTTTGTCCTTGAAGTGCCAGTACAGCGCGGGCGCCTTGACGTCCAGTTCCTTGGCGATGGCGCGCAGGGTCAGGCCGTCCAGGCCCACCTCGTTCAGCAGCCGCAGCGCGGTGCCGGCGACGCGTCGGCGATCCAGCGGGGCGCGTTTCTCGGGGTTCACACTTGACAGCTTAACAGCGTTAAGGGCACCCTCGTGGGCGACGGCACTTAACGGCGTTAAGGGGATTTGTGATGGATGTTCTGATCGTGGGGGCGGGTCCGACGGGTCTGACGCTCGGCATCGACCTCGCCCGGCGCGGTGTGGACGCGCTGGTCGTGGAGCGGGCGGAGGGACTGTTCCCCGGCTCGCGCGGCAAGGGGCTCCAGCCGCGCACCCTGGAGGTCTTCGACGACCTGGGCGTACTGGACGCGATCCGAGCGGCGGGCGGCCCCTACCCGACGCGGATGATCTGGAAGGACGGCGAGCGGGTCGGCGAGCTGCCGATGTTCGAGCGGATCGAGACGGACGAGGGCACGCCGTACACCGAGCCGTGGATGGTCGCGCAGTGGCGAACGCAGGAGATCCTGTACGGGCGCCTGCTGGAGTGGGGCGGCCGGGTGGACTTCGGGCGCGAGGTGACCGGCCTGGAGCAGGACGCCGAGGGCGTGACCGTGCGGTTCGCCGACGGCAGGACCGCACGCGCGGGGTACGTCGTCGCGGCCGACGGCGGACGCTCGGTGGTCCGGCGCGCGGTGGGCGTGGGCATGACCGGGGAGACGGTCGACCCGGCTCCTTTCCTGGTGGCGGACGTACGGCTGACGGGCCTGGGCCGGGACCAGTGGCACACCTTCCCCAAGGACGACGGCACCGCCCTCGGCCTGTGCCCGCTGGCCGGCACGGACGACTTCCAGCTGCAGGCGCGCCTGCCGGAGGGCACGGAACCCGACCTGACCCTCGATGGCATCTGCAAGCTGGTGGCCGCGTACACGCACCTCTCCGCCGAGGACGTCACGGGCCTGCGCTGGTCTTCCGACTTCCGCCCCCGCGCCGCCCTCGCGGACCGCTTCCGGATGGGCCGGGTCTTCCTCGCCGGCGACGCCGCCCACGTCCACTCCCCGGCCGGCGGCCAGGGCCTGAACACCAGCGTCCAGGACGCCTACAACCTGGGCTGGAAGCTCGGCTCGGTCCTGCGCGGCGGGGCGCCGGAGGCGTTGCTGGACACCTACGAGGAGGAGCGCCGGGCGAACGCGGCGGCCATGGTGAACCTGTCGACGGGCGTGCACCGCGGCGAGGTACGACGCGGAAAGGCGACGGTGCAACTGGGGCTGGGCTACCGGGAGTCGTCCCTGAGCGTGGAGACACGGACCGACCCGACCGGCGTGCGGGCGGGCGACCGCGCCCCGGACGGCACGGTGTCCGGCGCCCGCCTCTTCGACGCGTTCCGGGGCCCGCACTGGACGCTGCTGGGCGCGCGCAGCCCGGTCACCGGCGTGCGCACACTCCCGACGGCACCGGAGTCCTACGGCCCGGGCGTCTTCCTGATCCGCCCGGACGGCTATGTGGGCTGGGCGGGCAGGACGACGGAGGGCCTGGACGCGTACGGGGCGCGGACGGGGGCCTTCGCGGCGGGGTGAGGCACTCCGCCGACGAAGCCGCCCGCAACCCGGCGATCCCCGCGCCCGTCATGCAGGGCATGATCGAACGGGCCGCGGCCAACCGCTGACGGTCGACGGCTCAGGCGCTGGCCAGCGTCAGTTTCACCGCGAACCCGAGGAACAGCGCGCCCGCCACCGAAGTGGCCGTCGCCGACAGCCGCTTGCGGCGCCGGAACGCGGCGGCGAGGCGCGTGCCGCTGAATATCAGCGCGCTGAGATAGAGGAAGCTGGCCAACTGCGCGAACGCGCCGAGGACGACGAAGGACAGGGCCGGATAGGCGTAGTCCGGGTCGACGAACTGCACAAAGAAGGCGACGAAGAACAGGATCGCCTTGGGATTGAAGAGACTGACGACGAGCGCCCGCCGGAACGGCTGCTCATATCCGGTGCCGGACGGGGCCTCCTCCGCCACGGCCTTCTCTCTGCGCGTCCGCCACATCTGCCAGGCGGCCCGCAGCATGCCGATCGCCAGCCAGGTCAGATATCCGGCACCGGCGTACTTCACGATCCCGAAGAGCAGGGCGTTGGCCTTGAGCAGGGAGGCGACTCCTGCGGCGGAGAGCGTCATCAGCACGGTGTCCCCGCACCACACACCGGCGGCTGCGGTGTAGCCGGCCCGCACGCCGCGCCGGGCGGCCACGGAGAGGACGTAGAGGGAGTTGGGCCCGGGCAGCAGAACGATCAGGACGAGTCCTGCCAGATAGGTGGGAAGGTCGATGACACCGAACATGGAAAGGAGTGTCGCACGGGGGTACGACAGTCCGGTCCGGGGTGGGTCAGAACACTTCCGAGGGCTCATATGCCCCCCAAACCCCCCGCAGCGCGTTGCACACCTCCCCCACGGTCGCCCGCCCCCGCAGTGCCTCCTTCATCGGGTACAGGACGTTGCCCTCCCCCTCCGCCGCCATCCGCAGTGCGTCCAGCGCCGAGTCCACCGCCCGCTGATCCCGCTCGGCCCGGAGCTTCTCCAGGCGTTCCGCCTGCCGGGCCTCGATGGCCGGGTCCACCCGGAGGGGCTGGTACGGCTCCTCCTCGTCCAGTTGGAAGCGGTTCACCCCGACGACCACCCGCTCCCCGGAGTCCGTCTCCTGGGCGATCCGGTACGCGTTCCGCTCGATCTCGGCCTTCTGGAAGCCCCGCTCGATCGCCGCGACCGCCCCGCCCAGGTCCTCGACCCGCCGCATCAGCTCGACGGCCGCCTCCTCCACGTCGTCCGTCATCCGCTCCACCGCGTACGACCCCGCGAAGGGATCCACCGTCGCCGTCACGTCCGTCTCGTGGGCCAGCACCTGCTGGGTGCGCAGGGCCAGACGGGCGGACTTGTCGGTCGGCAGGGCGATCGCCTCGTCGAAGGAGTTGGTGTGCAGGGACTGGGTGCCGCCCAGCACCGCGGCCAGGGCCTGTACCGCGACCCGGACCAGGTTCACCTCCGGCTGCTGGGCCGTCAGCTGTACGCCCGCCGTCTGGGTGTGGAAGCGGAGCATCAGGGACTTCGGATTCCGGGCGCCGAACTCCTCCCGCATCACCCTGGCCCAGATCCTGCGGGCGGCGCGGAACTTGGCCACCTCCTCCAGCAGCGTCGTACGGGCCACGAAGAAGAAGGACAGGCGGGGCGCGAAGTCGTCGACGGACATGCCCGCCGCCACCGCCGTACGGACGTACTCGATGCCGTCCGCCAGGGTGAAGGCGATCTCCTGGACGGGCGACGCGCCCGCCTCGGCCATGTGGTACCCGGAGATCGAGATCGTGTTCCACTTCGGGATCTCGGCGGTGCAGTACTTGAAGATGTCGGCCGTCAGGCGCAGGGAGGGCTTCGGCGGGAAGATGTACGTCCCCCGCGCGATGTACTCCTTCAGCACGTCGTTCTGGATCGTGCCCGTCAGCTGGTCGGGGTGCGCCCCCTGCTCCTCCGCCACCAGCTGGTAGAGGAGCAGCAGGAGGGCGGCCGGGGCGTTGATCGTCATGGAGGTCGACACCTGGTCGAGCGGGATGCCGTCGAACAGCAGCCGCATGTCCTCGATCGAGTCGATGGCCACGCCCACCTTGCCGACCTCGCCGTGCGCGAGGGGCGCGTCGGAGTCGTGGCCCATCTGGGTGGGCAGGTCGAAGGCGACCGACAGGCCCGTGGTGCCGTGGGCGATCAGCTGCCGGTAGCGGGCGTTCGATTCGGCGGCTGTGCCGAAGCCGGCGTACTGGCGCATGGTCCAGGGGCGGCCGGTGTACATGGTCGGGTAGACCCCGCGGGTGAAGGGGTACGTGCCCGGTTCGCCCAGTTTCCCGGCCGGATTCCAGCCCTGTAGGTCCTGCGGGCCGTAGACCGGCTCGATGGGCAGTCCCGACTCCGACTCATGCGTCATGGATGCCTCCGGGGTGCGTCCTGTCACCCCTCACCATGCCCCGTCGTTCGGCGGCGGTCACGCTGGGAAGCATCTCCAGCATGAGGATCCCGGGAAGACCCGCCGCCCTGCTCACCTCGGCCGCCGCCGTCGCCGCCCTGTGCGGCTGCACCGTCCAGCCCACGGCCGCCGACGGCAAGGCCCGGGCACCGGTGCACGTCCCGACCGGTGGTCGGAGTCCGGCACAGAGCCCGGGAAGTGGTCCGGCGCATCCCACCCGGACGGAGCAGCCGGCGGTGCCCGCTCCCCGGGTGCTGTACGCGCGCGGCGACAGCGGGGCGGGCGTTCGGGAGCTGCAGGCCCGGCTGCGCCAGCTGGACTGGCTGTTCGACGGGCCGACGGGGTCGTACGACGATCTGACCGAGCGGGCCGTGCGGGGCTTCCAGGGCAAGCGCGGGCTGCCGCGGACCGGGCGGACGGACACCGTCACCTGGCAGCGGCTGGTGCGGATGACCCACACGCCCGGCACATGGGAGCTGTTCCTGATGGGCGGTCAGCCGGCCGGCGCGCCCGACCCGCGCTGTATGACCGGACGCGTGCTGTGCATCGACAAGACGACGCGGACGCTGCGCTGGATGGTCGGCGGGCGGACGCTGTCGACGACGGCGGTGCGGTTCGGGGCGCAGTACACGCCGACCCGGGAGGGTGTCTTCCACGTCTACTGGAAGGCGCGGGACTGGGTGTCGACGCTCTACCACTCGCCGATGCCGTACGCGATGTTCTTCAGCGGCGGCGAGGCCGTGCACTACTCGTACGACTTCGCGGCGCGCGGGTACGCGGGAGCTTCGCACGGATGCGTGAACGTCCGGGACGAGGCCGCGATCCAGGAGCTGTTCGCTCAGGTGCGGGTGGGCGACAAGGTCGTCGTCCACTGGTGACGGGGGATTGCGGGGCGGGGGGGGGGGGGGGGGGGGGGGGGGGGGGCCGCCGCCCCCCCCCCCCCCCCCCCCCGCCAGGTGCACGAGCCGTGGGTACGGGGGGAACCCCGGCTCAGTGCGACGGCCGATGACCAGTCGGCTCACTCAGTACTGCGTACCGGGCTCCGAAAACGTCACACCCCGCGCGAAGAATTTTTCGCGACCCAAGAAACCGCAGGTCAGATGGGCGGGAGGGGGCAGAGGGCGCGGGCCGCGCCGACGGGCCTGCCGGTCAGAGCGTGTGGTACGTCGGGCTCGGCGCCGGGACCGGTGTGGTGCCGGTCGTCCGCGCGGGGTGGGGCGGAGCGAGGGCCGTGGGAGCGGGCGCGGCTGCGTCGCCGTGCCAGCCCTTGCCGCCACCGCCGTTGCCGGGGTGGCCGCCCGCACCGTGACCGTCGCCACCCTGGCCGGGGTTGCCTTCCTCGTCGCCGCCCTGGCCGTTTCCGTTGCCCTTGCCCTTGTTGCCGTTCTCGTCGCCCTCGCCGCCGCTCGTCGCGCCGGCGGCCGAGTCGGTGGTGGCGAGGACGACCTTGCAGTACCGGCTCACCCGGGCGCTGCCGCCGGCCAGGTCCTCCAGGGCGCGCCGGCGGCCGGCGGTCAGTTCCTTGCCGTCCCGGATGTCCCGGCAGGCCGAGGCCGCGTCCTTCCACCGGTCGCCGGGGGTGCCGGAGGAGTCGCCGGTGCCCGGAGCGGTGCTCTTGTCCTTGCGGTCGTCCGGTCCCATGGCCTCGCCGGAGGCCCCGCCGGGGTGCGCGCCCGCGCTGCCGCTCGGCACGCCGGTCCCCACCGACGCACCGGGGGTGCCCTGCGGGACCGAGGCCTGCGGCGTTCCGGAGTTCGGGCCGGCGGAGACGGAGGTGCCCGGGCCGGGGCGTTCGGGCCCGAACCTGGGCAGCATCCCGGTCCCGGCGGCCACGGCGACCCCGCCGACCGTGCCCACGGCCACCACCGCGGCGAGCGCCAGCCGCACCGGGCGGGCCCAGCGGGTGCGGCGGACGGGGATTCCGGTACGGTCCGGGGCGCCGATGCGGACCAGGCCAGCGTCGGCGCCGGGCACGGGCACTCCCAAGGCGCCGTCGGCGCCGGCGCGTTCGGTGCCGGCGGCCTCGCGGGCCTTGCGGAACGCGGCCAAAGCGGCCTGCTCACCGGGGAGTTCGCCGGTGGCGGGGTCCGTCTGCGAGGTCAGTGCGCCGAGCGCCCGGGACAGGCGTTCGGCCTGGTCACGGGCGGAGGCGTCGACGGCTTGAAGCGACTCACCGCGCAGCAGGCGTTCCGCCGTCTCACGGTTCAGCCACTTGTACTGCTCGTCGGCCATCACATGTCCTTCTGCGTCCGCGCACGCGTATCCGTCACAGTTGCGGACGACACCGCGCGACCGCGCGGTTCTCGCTGGGCCGGGAGAGCGTCGAGCACGCCCGCCGATTCCGGATCCTCGCCGAGCAGTTCAGCGAGCCGCTTCAGGCCGCGGTGCGCGGCGGTGCGTACGGCACCGGCGCGTTTGCCGAGGGTCTCGGCGGCGCTCTTGGCGTCGAGGCCGACCACGACGCGCAGGACGACCGCCTCGGCCTGGTCCTGCGGCAGCCGTGCGATGAGGGAGAGGGTGCTGTCGGTGGTCAGGGCCTCGATGGCCTCGCCGGCCGTGTCGGACTCGGCGGCCCGGCCGGTGAGTTCCGTCTCGTCGCCGCCTATGGCGGGGCGGCGGCCGCGCATGCGTATGTGGTCCAGGGCGCGGTTGCGGGCTATGCGGGCAGCCCAGCCGCGGAAGCGGTCGGCGTCTCCGCTGAACCGGTCGAGGTCGCGGGCGATCTGCAGCCAGGCCTCGGACGCCACGTCCTCGGCGTCCGGATCGCCGACCAGCGTGCGTACGTATCCGAGCAGCCGTGGATGCACCGCGCGGTACACAGTACGGAACGCGGTCTCGTCACCGTCCTGCGCCGATCGCACCGCGGCGGTCAGCTCCGCGTCGTCCCCCAGCACCTGACTCCCTTACGCCTGTTTCCCGGTCGGCGCGAAAGGCACGTTACGGCGTCAAACCGTTCCCCGTCCATGTCCGTAGAAGATGCAACTAACTCGTGACCGAGTGCGGATGTGCGCAGGGTGAGGGTCGGCGGTGGCCGGGTGTGACAGAAACAGCACGCACGGCGCTGTAGAGGGTACGGGCCGCATGCGGCCCGACCGCGCGACGGCCGGGGCCTCTCCTGTGGGGGGTGGCGGCCCCGGCCGTTCGCCTTTCGCGGTACGCCCGGGTGACGAGGATTACTTCTTCCCGGAGGCCTTGCGGTCCGAATCGCCGCCGTTTCCGACGTTGTTGCCCCTGCTGGCGCTTTGCCCCTTCTCGGGGGAATTGCCGCTCTTGTGAGCCTTCTTCCCCTGGGCGGACGCCACTTGGGCGGCGCAGTAGGCCGCGACCTTGTTCTCGCCGCCCGCCGCCTCGACGAGCCGGTGCCAGGCGGTCGAGTCCAGGGCGCCGCCCCGGCTCCCGGCCCGCTCGTAGGTACGGCAGTGCGCCACGGTGTCCCGGGCGGTGGCCGGATGGTGCGGAAGCGTGGACGGGGCACCGGATCCCGCGCCGGCGGTCCCGGCGGACGTGCCGGGAGCGGCCGGCCCGTTCGGGATGGCCGTGGACGGGTGGGCCGGCCGCGAGGTGCCGGGGTGGCCGCCTGATCCGGCGACGCCGATGGCCGCGAAGGCGACACCGCCGAGCGTGAGGCTCGCGAGCACCACCGAGAGCGTGGCCTTCAGCGACGCCCGCGCAGGCCTCGGCGCGGCGGGCCGCCAGTCGTCCCGGCGCCGGGTGCGGGTGTGGGCGCGGGCGGCCTGCGTCGTGCGGGCGGCGCGGTAGGCGGCGACGGCCCGGCGCTCGGCCTCGGCGTCGACGCCGTGGGCGCGCAGGACGGCGCCGAGCCGCGCCTCGAATCCGGAGTCCGCGCGGTCCCTGCCGGCCTGGTCCGCGGGGGCGTGATCCGGTGCGGAAAGGGTGCCGCCGGGGTGCGCGCACCGGCGACCGAGGGGACCGTCGCCGCTGTGCCGTTCACCCATGACCGTTCCCGTCCTCGTCCGGTGCGCCGGAGACATGCCGCCTCCCGGGCCTCGTACCGGCTCCGGAACCGTCGGCGCTCGCGTATTCATACGGCTCTCGGCCGGCACCGTTCACTTCGACTCACCCAGCGTCCGGGTGCCGCCGTCCGTCACACCCCGGTCCGCCGGGTCCGGGGCGCCCAGCTGCCGGGCGAGACGTTTCAGCCCGCGGTGCGCGGCCGTGCGGACGGCGCCGGGGCGCTTGCCGAGGACGCGTGCCGCGGCGGGGCCGTCGAGACCGACGACCACCCGGAGCAGTACGGCCTCGGCCTGGTCGCGCGGCAGGCTGTGCACCAGTTCCAGCGCCCGTGCGGTGGACAGCGACTCCAGGGCCTGGGCGTGGGTGTCGAGCCGGCCGGGCAGCTCCAGCGCGTCCTGTTCCAGCGGCGCGGCCTGGGGCCGTACCCGCCGGCGGCGCAGATGGTCCAGGGCGCGGTGCCGGGCGATGGTCGCGGTCCAGCCGCGGAAGCCGGCGCCGTCGCCCTTGAACCGGCCCAGGTCGCGGGCGATCTCCAGCCAGGCCTCGGACGCCACGTCCTCGGCCTCCTCGCCGACCAGGCCCCGCAGATAGCCGAGCAGTCCGGGCTGCACGA
Source organism: Streptomyces sp. NPDC031426 (assembly GCF_055581585.1). Lineage (NCBI taxonomy): Bacteria > Bacillati > Actinomycetota > Actinomycetes > Kitasatosporales > Streptomycetaceae > Streptomyces > Streptomyces sp. NPDC031426. Next base: position 22,765 of record NZ_JBVIJE010000006.1, on the reverse strand, counting down.
TCCGGTAGGCCACCGCGAAGGCGGTCTCGTCGCCGTCCTGGGCGCGCGCGACGGCCGCACCCAGTTCCCCGTCCCGCGGCTGCGGGCGCCGGGGTTCCCCTCCCTGGCCCAAGAACCGTCCTCGTCCGTAACAGCCCGGGGCCCGTGCCCGCGCGTACCGAATCCGCGTGCGACACGGCCGCACGTGCTCCATGTCCCACGGTGATCAGCGCCCAGGCACACAGATGTGTCACAGCTGCCCGGGCGCGAATCCGACGCCGTGACGTCTCCGGCCGGGGCCCGCGCGTGGGCCCCGGCCGGTCAGCGGGAGCCGGTCGCGTCCCGGCAGAGCAGGCGCAGCGAGCCGTTGCCGCCGTAGACCTGCCGGGCCTCGTCGATGGGGTCCCAGAGCCGGCCGTCGGGGGTGCGCACCCAGTGGTCGCCGCCGGTCGTCCACCACTCGGCGCCGCTCTGCCGGACGATCACCTCACCGGCGTAGGCGCCGAAGCCGCGCAGCACGCTCTGGACGGCGGCGTACGGGGGTCCCTCGCGCCGTATCTCCTCGATCATCCGGTCCACCCGCCACAGGCTCTGCGCCGAGTAGTCGAGCCGCACCCGGGCGCCCTCGCGCATGGTCGCCACGGCGTCCGCGGCCCACCGGACGGGCTTCGCCGCGGCCTGTGGCCTGGTCTCCTGCTGTGCTGTCACGTACTGGGCTGTCACATAGGGAAGAGCGACGCGGACGGGGCGACCGTCACCGTATTCCGCAACGTTTCGCCAACCGTCGCAGGACTACCCCACGTCCACCGCAGTACTGCCACAGGACCCGTCCACGCACGGGGGTTTGACCGCTGCCTCTCATGCCCCGCTGCGCGCCCGCCGCGACACCACCGCGCGCAGGACCCGCCGTCCCTCGATCGACAGGTCCAGGGCGCGCCGCAGGCCCTGCGGACCGTGCTCGGCCAGAACGTCCAGCACCGCCGTCTGCCGCCGCAGCTCCGCCGCGACCAGCGGCGGCAGGTCCGCCGTGTCCCCCGCCCGCCCGGCGTCGAGCCCCTCGGCGGCCGGCGTACCGTCCGCCGCCGGGTCCAGCAGCCGGTGGATGCGCAGCGAGGCGACGGAGCAGGCGTCGGCCCAGGGCCGTACGGCGTCGGCGGTGCGCTCGGCCGGGGCCGCGTCGAGCATGCGGCGGACGAGCAGCGCGGCCTCGTCGTCCGGCTGCCCGGCACCGAGCGCCGCCCGCGCCTTCTCCAGGCTCGCGCCCCAGTCGGAGCCGTCGGCGAGGCTCGCCCACAGGGGCCGCAGCAGCTCGTCGTCGGCGCCGAGCAGCGGCAGGCACCGATCCAAACAAGCCAGTCCGCTGGCGGCCAGTCCCCGTTCGTCGGCCTGTGCGATCCGTTCCACCAGGCTCATGAAATGTCTCCCTCGCCGGGGCGCCGACCGTTACGGAGCCCGCACTTCCCTTTACTGCGTGGTACGGCGCGGGAGTGTCACAGCCAGAGATTTTCAGCCAAAAACCGGGACCGGCACCGGACCCGCGAGGGCCTTGCGATCCTGCATCCGGGTCAGGCGGACGACCACCACGATCGCGAGGACGGCGGCCGCGATGTCGACCGCGTCGGAGAACAGCATCTGCCCGGCGGCGTTCCGCAGCAGCCTCGCCGTGTGGGCGTGGCTCCAGCTGAGGGACGCGAGCCGTCCGGTGAGAACGCTGATGATCCACAGCATCCACCAGGCGTTGACCGTCCTGTGCCGGGCCCGCTCGCCCCAGGGCACGCTGGCGTCCCAGGCGTTCAGGACGATCCGGCGCGGGAACCACAGCTGGAGCCTACGCGCGGCCTCCCCCCGGCCGCACACATGAGCACCGGAACATACGACCGGACGGTGTGGTGCGTCCACCCCTTCGCGATCAGTCCGGTTCCGTCAGCCCAGCCGGTTCGCCAGAGCCTGGAAGCCCGTCCAGGACAGCGCGGGCCTGCCCGGGTCCCACAGCTTCTGGGCGGTGGCCCGCAGGGGCAGGCGGATGCCGGCCGCGACCTGGGCTTCGGTCTGCGCGTTCGGGAAGTCGCCCCAGACCGCGAACGCCCCGCCGAGGATCTGGCCGTCGTAGCGTGCCGGTACGGCCGTCGTGCCGCGCAGCACCCGTGGGGTCCACTGTTCGTAGATCCGCCGTCCGGTCGGGTAGACGAAGGTCTGCGGCTGGCCGAGGACGTAGTAGAGGAACTCGTCGTTGTGGTTGATGACCTCCCGGCCCGCGCTCAGATACTCCACGGGCGGCCGGGCGCCGAACTCCTTGCCGGTCCAGTAGGCGACCTGCAGGTCTTTGGCCGCCTGCACGGACGTGCCGGGGTAGAAGCCGTCGTTCCAGGCCCGCACGGTCCTGCCGTGGGCGCGGACGGTGCCGGCGCGGTCGTTCAGCCAGCCGGTGGCGAGGTCGGCGACCGTGCCGCCGGAGCCGTACTTCTGCCGGGCGGCGGCCGCGAGCTGCGGATATGAGGTCTGCGGGCTCTTCACGGTCAGCGCCTGGTACTCGTCGCCGCCGAGATGCCACTGGTCGCCGGTGAACAGCCCCGCGTACTCGTTCAGCAGATCGTCCACGAGCTTCGCTGAGGCGGGCTTGGAGATGTCGATCGCGCCCTTGGTGACGACTCCGCTCGCGTTGCGCAGCTTCAGGTCGGGGTGGGCGGCGAGGACGGCGCCCAGATGCCCCGGCGAGTCGAGTTCGGGCACGACGGTGATGTGCCGGCTGTCCGCCAGCTCCACGATCCGCTTGACCTGCGCCTTGGTCAGATGGTCCGTGGAGACGATCTCGGGGTGGGTGCTGGACTCGATCCGGAACGCCTGGTCGTCGGAGAAGTGCAGCCCCAGCTCGTTGAACTTCAGGTCTCCCAGCTCCCGGATCCGGTCCTCGATCCAGGACTCGGAGAACGGTTTGCGCGCGATGTCCAGGTTGAACCCGCGCACCGGCTTGGCCGGCTCGTCCCGTACGACCCCCTCCGGGGCAGTGCCGCCGCCGTGGACCTCCTGCTTGAGGGTCCGGGTGCCATAGAAGACGCCGGCCTCGCCGGGCCCGCTGATGTCGACCCGCCCCTCCCGGACGGTCATGGTGTACGACTCCTGGTTCCCGCCCCCGCCACCGAGTGCCAGCCGGACGTCGCCCGCCCGCACGTCGTCCTTCTCCCCGGCGTAGGTCAGCCCCAGCTCCCCGGCGATCAGCTGCCCCTCGTCGGCCAGCTCCCCGTCGCTGACCACCACCCGGTCCGCCCTCTGCGGCTTCCAGCCGGGCCCGCGCGCCGGGGTGTGGGAACGCACCGCTGGAATCGTGAGCGGTGCCCGGGACAGCGGATAGGACCGGCCGGGCGTCGGCCCCGCCGGCGGCGTGGCCGCCCCGCTGGAAGCGCCGCCGGACACCCTGCCGGACGACGACTGCCCCGCACCCCCTTGCCGCGTCCCGCCGCCCCCGCCCGACGACGCCCATACGCCGATCCCCGTGCCGAGCGCGACGGTCCCGACGACCACGGCGGCCACCACCGCCCGCTTCCGTATCACCTGCTGCGCCGGAGCGCGGCGCCTGTGCTGGCTCACCCGGCCAACGTACGACCTATCCGCACTCCATCCGTCATCGAGACGTTCTGAAACTCTTCCGTCCGAGTGAACTTTCAGGCACCTCACGGACACACCGTGACCACTCTCGATAACCTGACGACACACCTTTCACAGCATCCCCTGCCACGCCACATGTGACGCGAGGACCCACGCTGCCCGCCCACCGTCTCCCGTATCTCCCCAAGCCCCTGGACGCCTTCAACGCGGCACCCGCCGACGAGGCACGCGCCCTCCTGCTGCACTGCCTGCGCAGCCTGCCCTGGGCCCACCGGGTCGCGGACCACCGCCCCTACCCCGACCTGGACTCCCTCCTGGCCGCGGCGGACGAGGCGGCGTACGACCTGTCACCGGCCGACCTGGCGGCGGCCCTGGCCGGAGAGTCGCTCCCGGAGCTGCCAGAGGACACCTATTCGGCGGCCCACATGGCCCTGAGCGCGGCCCACGCGGCGTACGAGGCCCGATTCGGACACGGGTTCGTCATCTATCTGGGCGATGTCCCGCCGGACGAAACCCTCGACCACACCCTCGAGGCGATCCGATCACGTTTGACAAACGATCCGGAGGAGGAACGGGTGATAGCGGCAGAGGAGCTACGGCGCCTCGCAAGAGGCAGACTGGCCACCTGCCTGAGGGGCGCGGGGCCGCATCCATCAGCGGCTCCGCCGCGGGGCGCGAACAGCAGCAAGGCACCCGCACCCGGCGGATAAGAGGGCATACCACTCCAGTGGCCGCTGGACCGCTCCCCCATCCGGTGCCAATTTGATCACACAAGGTAGGCCCCCCGTAAAGCACGGCGCAGCGCATGGCTACGATGCTGGGGGCCGGTGGACCGTACCCGGCCGGGCCCGCCCGACACCGAAGCCGGCGCGGCCCCAATCCCCGCTCCCGGAGGGACTTCCGTGCCGGCTGGAACGCTGTACCGCGGCCGGGAAGGAATGTGGTCCTGGGTGGCTCACCGAGTCACCGGCGTCCTCATTTTCTTCTTCCTGTTCGTTCACGTGCTGGACACCGCTCTCGTGCGTGTCTCCCCCGAGGACTACGACAAGGTCGTAGCCACGTACAAGACGCCGATCGTCGCGCTGCTGGAGTACGGCCTCGTCGCCGCCATCCTCTTCCACGCGCTCAACGGCCTGCGTGTCATCGCCGTCGACTTCTGGTCGAAGGGTCCGCGCTACCAGAAGCAGATGTTCTGGAGCGTGATGGGTGTCTGGGTCGTCCTGATGGTCGGCGCGATCTACCCGGTCCTCGGCCACGCCGCCCGCGTTCTCTTTGGGAGCTGACGCCGATGTCCACGACTGAAACCACCGCGTCCGGCGTCGGCCCCGTCGAGGGCGCCCCCGTCTACACCGTCGACAACCCGGCCCCGCTGATCGAGGCGCCGCGCAAGCGGACCAAGAAGTCCCCGAAGTCGACCCGGGGCAACTTCGAGCTGGCGGCCTGGCTGTTCATGCGCCTGTCCGGCATCGTGCTGGTCGTCCTGGTCCTCGGCCACCTGCTGATCCAGCTCGTGCTGGACGGTGGTGTCTCCAAGATCGGCTTCGCCTTCGTGGCCGGCCGCTGGGCGTCCCCCTGGTGGCAGGTCTGGGACCTGCTGATGCTGTGGCTCGCGATGCTGCATGGCGCCAACGGCCTGCGCACGGTCATCAACGACTACGCCGAGCGGCCTGCGTCCCGCATGTGGCTGAAGGCCCTGCTGTACACCGCCACGGTGTGGACCATCCTGCTGGGCACGCTGGTGATCTTCACCTTCGACCCGAACATCCGCTAGGCACGGGGCTGCGAGAATCATGAAGATCCACAAGTACGACACCGTCATCGTCGGCGCCGGTGGCGCGGGCATGCGCGCCGCCATCGAGGCGACGAAGCGCAGCCGCACCGCCGTGCTGACCAAGCTCTACCCCACCCGCTCCCACACGGGCGCCGCGCAGGGCGGTATGGCCGCCGCGCTCGCCAACGTGGAGGAGGACAACTGGGAGTGGCACACCTTCGACACGGTCAAGGGCGGTGACTACCTGGTCGACCAGGACGCCGCCGAGATCCTGGCGAAGGAGGCCATCGACGCCGTCCTCGACCTGGAGAAGATGGGCCTGCCGTTCAACCGGACCCCGAACGGCACCATCGACCAGCGCCGCTTCGGCGGTCACTCCCGCAACCACGGCGAGGCGCCGGTCCGCCGGTCCTGCTACGCGGCGGACCGCACCGGCCACATGATCCTCCAGACGCTGTACCAGAACTGCGTCAAGGAGGGCGTGGAGTTCTTCAACGAGTTCTACGTCCTGGACCAGCTGATCACCGAGGTCGACGGAGTCAAGCGCTCCGCCGGTGTGGTCGCCTACGAGCTGGCGACCGGTGAGATCCACGTCTTCCAGGCGAAGGCCGTCATCTACGCCTCCGGCGGCTGCGGCAAGTTCTTCAAGGTGACCTCCAACGCGCACACCCTCACCGGTGACGGCCAGGCCGCCGTCTACCGCCGGGGTCTGCCGCTGGAGGACATGGAGTTCTTCCAGTTCCACCCGACCGGCATCTGGCGCATGGGCATCCTGCTCACCGAGGGCGCCCGCGGTGAGGGCGGCATCCTGCGCAACAAGGACGGCGAGCGCTTCATGGAGAAGTACGCTCCCGTCATGAAGGACCTGGCGTCCCGTGACGTCGTGTCCCGCTCCATCTACACGGAGATCCGCGAGGGCCGCGGCTGTGGTCCCGAGGGCGACCACGTCTACCTCGACCTGACCCACCTCCCGCCGGAGCAGCTGGACGCCAAGCTGCCGGACATCACCGAGTTCGCGCGCACCTACCTCGGTATCGAGCCGTACACGGACCCGATCCCGATCCAGCCGACCGCGCACTACGCGATGGGCGGCATCCCGACCAACGTCGAGGGTGAGGTCCTTGCGGACAACACCACCGTCGTCCCGGGCCTGTACGCGGCCGGCGAGGTCGCCTGTGTCTCCGTGCACGGCGCCAACCGCCTCGGCACCAACTCGCTGCTGGACATCAACGTCTTCGGCCGCCGTGCGGGCATCGCCGCCGCCGAGTACGCCGGCAAGGCGGACTTCGTCGAGCTGCCGGAGAACCCGGAGTCCCTGGTCGTCGAGCAGATCGAGCGGCTGCGGGGCTCCACCGGCAACGAGCGGGTGGCCACGCTCCGTCGTGAGCTGCAGGAGACCATGGACGCGAACGTCATGGTGTTCCGCACCGAGCAGACGATCAAGACGGCGGTCGAGAAGATCGCCGAGCTGCGCGAGCGCTACAAGAACGTGGCGATCCAGGACAAGGGCAAGCGGTTCAACACCGACCTGCTGGAGGCCATCGAGCTGGGCAACCTGCTGGACCTGGCCGAGGTCATGGCCGTCTCGGCGCTGGCCCGCAAGGAGTCCCGCGGCGGTCACTACCGCGAGGACTACCCGAACCGCGACGACGTCAACTTCATGCGCCACACCATGGCGTACCGCGAGGTCGGCGCCGACGGCTCGGAAACCGTCCGTCTCGACTACAAGCCGGTCGTCCAGACCCGCTACCAGCCGATGGAGCGTAAGTACTGATGGCTACCCCTGTTCTGGACAAGGAAGAGGCGGCCGGCAAGCCCGAGCCCGGTTTCGCCGACTCCCCCTACATCACGGTCACCTTCCGGGTCCGCCGGTTCAACCCGGAGGTCTCGGCGGAGGCGGCCTGGGAAGACTTCCAGCTGGAGATCGACCCGAAGGAGCGTGTCCTCGACGGCCTCCACAAGATCAAGTGGGACATCGACGGCACCCTCACCTTCCGCCGCTCGTGCGCGCACGGCATCTGCGGCTCGGACGCGATGCGGATCAACGGCAAGAACCGCCTTGCCTGCAAGACGCTGATCAAGGACATCAACCCCGAGAAGCCGATCACGATCGAGCCCATCAAGGGCCTGACGGTCCTGAAGGACCTGGTCGTGGACATGGAGCCGTTCTTCCAGGCGTACCGGGACGTCATGCCGTTCCTGGTCACCAAAGACACGAACGAGCCGACCCGTGAGCGGCTTCAGTCGGCCGAGGACCGCGAGCGCTTCGACGACACCACCAAGTGCATCCTGTGCGCCGCGTGCACGTCGTCCTGCCCGGTGTTCTGGAACGACGGCCAGTACTTCGGTCCGGCCGCGATCGTGAACGCCCACCGCTTCATCTTCGACAGCCGTGACGAGGCGGGCGAGCAGCGCCTGGAGATCCTGAACGACCGTGACGGCGTGTGGCGTTGCCGTACGACCTTCAACTGCACGGACGCCTGCCCGCGCGGTATCGAGGTCACCAAGGCGATCCAGGAAGTGAAGCGCGCGCTGATCACGCGCCGCTACTGATCGTCCCGGCGCCTGCCCGAGGGCCCTGCTTCCGAGTGTTCGGAAGCAGGGCCCTCGGGCGTTTTTGTCGGATTTCATCGCTCGACGGTTCTAATGTGACGACATGTCAGACGACGAGTCGTACGAACTGCTCGGTTTCGACAACGTGCTGCTCCCCGTCGGCGACCTCGGCGAGGCCGTCGGGTTCTACGAGCGGGCCGGGTTCGGTGTCGAGTTCCGGTTCGACGAGGGCGGGATCGCCCTGCTGAAGATCGGCAAGGAGACCCCGGGGATCCTGCTGTGCGCCGAGGAGACCCTGGGGCACCGGTCGCCGCCCTGGCCGGCGCCGCGCATCTGGCTGGAGGTGCCGGACGCGCGAGCGGCGGCGCGGAGGCTGGCCGCCGCCGGTGTCGCGCCACTGGACGAGGTGCTCCCGGTGGCCACCGGCTGGGCAGTGGAGATCGCCGACCCCTGGGGCAACGTCCTCGGGTTCACGGACTACAGCAAACGCCCGGAACTGGGGCGCAGAAGCTGAGCACCATTGAGTTGAACATGTTCAAAAACCGGGCTACAGTCATCCCTGTCAGCGTTTTGAACGCGTTCAAGAAGGGGTGGGGGCATGGACCGCACGGTCATCGCCTACGTCATCTACCTGGTCGTCAGCATCTCGCTGACCATCTGGGTGGCCCGCACGCTCAGCCACAACGGCCGGATCTTCCTGGCCGACGTACTGCGCGGCAACGAGAAGCTCGCGGATGCCGTCAACCACCTCCTGGTCGTCGGCTTCTACCTGGTCAACCTCGGCTTCGTGGCGCTGTACCTGAGCGGGGACGAGACGATCGACGACACCCGCGGCATCTTCGAGGCCCTGTCGACCAAGCTGGGCGTGGTCCTGCTGGTGCTCGGTGTGATGCACCTGGGCAATGTGTACGTGCTCAACCGGATCCGGCGGCGCGGGATCATGGAGCGCGAGGAGCGGCCGCCGGTCGACCCACAGGAGTGGATCGCCCCGGCGGCCGGGGTCTGACCGCCATGACCACCACTGAGGACCGGGGCGTCACGGGGGGCGTCCCGGTCCGCCGGCTCACCGTCCTGTACGACGCCGAGTGCGGGCTGTGCACCCATCTGCGGGACTGGCTCAGCCGGCAGCCGCAGCTGGTGCCGCTGGACCTGGTGCCGGCCGGCTCGGACCGGGCCCGGGCCCGCTTCCCCGGGCTCGACCACGCGGCCACGCTCGACGAGGTCACCGTCGTCGGCGACTTCGGCCAGGTCTACCGGGGCTCCCGTGCCTGGATCGTCGTCCTCTGGGCCCTGCGCGAGCACCGGCCCCTTGCCCACCGGCTGAGCACCCCGTCCGGCGCCCGGCTCGCCCGCGGCGCGGTGCTGGCGGCGGCGAGATGGCGGGGCGCGCAGCGGCGCGACCCCGGGTGGAACTGGGGTGGGACGGTCTACCGGCGGCAAGACGGGTGGGTCTACCGTCCGGACACCGGCTGGAGCTTCGAGCCGCCCTCCTGCTCCGGCGGAGCCCGCGCCACCGGTTAGGCGGCCCTTCTGCCGTACTCGTTAGGCTCTTCTACCGTGCCCGCGAAGAACGACGGCCCCGAGACGGCCGGCTCCCCCAGCAGCAAGTCCGAGCAGACCCGCGCGCTGATCCTGGAGACCGCGATGCGGTTGTTCCAGGAGCGCGGGTACGACAAGACCACCATGCGGGCCATCGCCAAGGAGGCCGGGGTCTCCGTCGGCAACGCCTACTACTACTTCGAGGGCAAGGAACACCTGATCCAGGGCTTCTACGACCGGATCGCCGCCGAGCACCAGCGAGCGGTCCGCGAGGTCCTGGACCGGGAGACCGACCTGGAGGCACGGCTCGCGGGCGTGCTGACCGTCTGGCTCGACATCGCCCGGCCGTACCACGAGTTCGCCGTGCAGTTCTTCAAGAACGCCGCCGACCCCGACAGCCCGCTCAGCCCCTTCTCCCCGGAGAGCGCACCCGCCCGTGAGCAGGCGATCGCCGTCCACCGGGAGGTGCTGGCCGGTTCCAGGTCCAAGGTCGCCCCCGAACTGCGGGAGGTCCTCCCGGAGTTGATGTGGCTCTCCCAGATGGGGCTGGTCCTGTACTGGGTCTTCGACCGGACGGAAGGGCGCGAGCGCAGCTACCGGCTGGCCCGGCGCGGCGCCCGGCTGACCGCCCGCGGGGTGGCGCTCGCCCGCTTCCGTGTGCTGCGCCCCCTGGTCCTGGAGGTCCATGAGCTGTTCACGGACTTCCTGCCCGGGATGACCCGGGCGCTGCCGGATCCCAGGACCAGGAGGAGCGGCGAGGGCTGATCAGATCCAGTTCAGCCGCCACAGGCGGAAGACGCCCGTGCCGTCGTCCAGGTACTGGCTGCCGCCCACGTCCTCGGTGCTGACCACGTACTCCTTGCGCTGCCACAGCGGGATCAGCGGGACGTCCTGGGCGACGTCCGCCTGGATGTCCTTGAAGTCGCTCGCGGCCCGGCTGCGGTCGGCGTACTGCTGGCTGTCCAGGATGAGATGGTCGACCAGCTTGTTGCTGTACCCGGTGCTCATCGTGGAGCCGGTGCCGACGAGCGCGGCGCCGAAGGTGTCCGGGTCGGGATAGTCGGGCACCCAGCCGACCGCCCACGCGTCAATCTTCCCGTTGGCCCAACGCTTTTGGAAGTCGGTCCACTCGTACCCCTGGACGTCCACCTTGAACAGGCCGCCGGCCTCCAGCTGCTGCTTCAGCGCCGCGGCCTCCTGCTCGCCGACGCCCCGGTTCTTCCCGTAGCCGAAGGTGAACCGGACGGGCAGGGACACCCCGGCCTGGGTGAGCAGCGCCCGCGCCTTCTGCGCGCTCTGCGCCGGGTAGTCGTCGAAGAAGGACGTGGTGTGGCCGGTGATGCCGGCCGGGATCAGCGAGTACAGCGGGTCGACCGTGCCCTCGTAGACCGTCGAGGCGAGCTGCTCGCGGTTGACCAGCCAGGCCATCGCGCGGCGCACCCGCACGTCGTGCAAGGGGGAGTTGGCGCGCGTGTTGAGGTACAGGTTGCGGGTCTCGGCGCTGTCGGACTCGGTGACCCGCTTGTTGGGGTCGCTCGGGTTCAGCGCGGAGAGCACGCTCGGCGGCAGCTCCCGGGTGGCGACGTCGACCTGCCCCTCCTTCCAGGCGCTGTCGAGCTTCGCGGAGTCGGCGTAGTAGCGCAGCTCGATCGGGCGGCCGGAGCCGCTGAGGTAGCCCTCGTAGCGGCTGTTCGGCTGGAGTACGGCCTTCTGGTCCTTGGTGTACGACGAGAGTGTGTACGGGCCGGTGCCGTCGACGGCGGTGTCGGTGCGCAGCGAGTCGGCCGGGTACTTGTCCTTGTCCACGATCGCTCCGGCGCCCGTGGCGACCTTCAGCGGCCAGGTGGCGTCCGCGGACGACAGATGGAAGGTGACGGTCGTCGCGCTGTCGGCGGTCACCGAGGCGAGCGTGGAGAACAGCGACGCCGGGCCGACATCGGAGTTGATCTTCTTGACCCGGTCGAACGAGTACTTCACGTCCTCGGCCGTCATCGCGCGTCCGCTCGGGAAGGTGATCCCGGGGCGGAGTGTGCACTGGTACGTCCGCAGACCGCTGCCCTCGAAGGCGCAGCTCTTCGCCGCGTCCGGGACCGGCTCGACGCCGCCCGGCTCGAACGTCAGCAGCGACTGGAAGACATTGCTGAACAGGGCCCAGGACCCGGCGTCGTAGGCGCCCGCCGGGTCGAGGTCCGTGACGGCGTCCGTCGTACCGACCGAGATGGTCTTGTTCTTGTTGCCCTGCGACGGCAGAAGCTGCCAGCCGCCGATTCCCGCGACCGCGAGCACAAGCAGTGTCACGAGAACGCGCATGCGAACAGATCGCATGGTGGTGCCCTCCCCAGGCCCCTTCAAAGGCCCTACCCCTGGCCAGCACGATTTCGCCACCCCCTAGTGGCGCGGCTCACCTAATCACACGGGTTTCTCCTGAGGGAAGGGCTTTCTGACCAGATGGAGAAAGAACTTACCGAGGCGTTGTTTCCCCCGGGTTTCACAGCGTCTTCACAGACGTGGGAGCGGTTCCGTCCGCTATGACGTCCGGCGCAGTGCGCGCAGTCCGCGCAACCCGATGACCCCGATGGCCGTCCCCAATACGAAGGAAACGACCGCGAGCAGCAGGTGCACCCAGAAGTACGCGGTCGGGTGACCGTTGTCGAAGGCCAGCCCGCTGCTGTCCTTGACCAGGTTCTTGACGAAAGTGACCCAGATGACCCAGGACCACACCCCGAACGCGAGCAGGAACCAGGAGACCGGGCGGCTGAGCTTCATGCGACCAGTATTGCCGCTCGCCGTTCCGTTCCGTGTCGGGGGTGAGGTGGGTCATGGAACTGCACAGCCGACAAAAGGTACTTTCTCGACCGTGCTTGCTCCGAAGAAGATCGGCCCGCGATCGCTGGTGGTCACCTCCGCCACCCTGCTGTCCCTCTCCGTCACCGCGCCCGCCGCCCTCGCCGCCCCGGCCCCCTCGACGAGCCCGGCGGCCACACCCCCGGCTCACATGTCGACCGTGGGCGGCGACCGGCTGGGGCAGCCCGGCACCCAGGTCGATCTCGCGCCCGGTGTCCCGGTACTGCCGAAGGACCTCACCGCGCGGTCGTGGATCGTCACCGACGCCGAGTCCGGCGAGGTGCTCGCCGCACACAACGCGCACTGGCGGCTGCCCCCGGCGAGCACGCTGAAGATGCTGTTCGCGGACACCCTGCTGCCCCGCTTCCCGAAGGACGAGAGGCACAAGGTGGCGCCGTCCGACCTCGCGGGCATGGGTGCCGGCTCCAGCGTGGTCGGGATAAAGGAGGGGCACACCTACTCCGTCCACGACCTGTGGCTCGGGGTCTTCCTGCGCTCGGGCAACGACGCCGTGCACACACTGGCCGCGATGAACCACGGAGTCCCGCAGACCGTCAAGGACATGCAGGACCACGCCGACGAACTGCAGGCCCTGGACACGCACGTGGTCTCGCCCGACGGCTACGACGAGCCGGGGCAGCTGTCGTCGGCGTACGACCTGACGCTGTTCGCCCGGTCCGGGCTGCAGAAGAAGGACTTCCGCGACTACTGCTCGACCGTCAGCGCCAGGTTCGAGTCGGGCGAGATCCGCAACACCAACCGGCTGCTGAGCGGTGACATCGACGTGCCCGTCTACCAGGGCATCGCGGGTGTGAAGAACGGCAACACCAGCAACGCGGGCGCGACCTTCACCGGGGTCGCCGAGCGCAACGGCCGGGTGCTGCTCGTCACCGTGATGCACCCGGACAAGCGCGAGCACAACGAGGTCTACAAGGAGACCGCCAAGCTGTTCGACTGGGGCTTCCGGGCGGCCGGCAAGGTCAGGCCGGTGGGTGAGCTGGTGCCGCCGAAGAGCGCCCTGCCGAGCCCGGGGGCCGGCACCTCCGCCGGGCAGTCCACGGGCGGCGACGGCTCCGGCGCCAAGCCGGTGGCGGGTGCCACCGCCGACTCCGGCTCGGGCATCGGCACCGCCGCGGCCATCACGGGCGGGGTGCTGGTGCTGCTCGCGGGCGCGGCGTTCCTGATCAATCGCCGGTGGCCGCTGCCGGACCTGATGCGCCGCCGGTCGCGTCCGTGACGTCGGCGCCTTCGGCCTCCGTGCTGTGGGTCGCCGTCCAGGAGGCGCAGAACAGGATCAGTTTCGCGGTGAAGTTGATCCACAGCAGCAGCGCCACGGGGACGCCGAACGCGCCGTACATGCTCTTCGCGGCGACTCCCTGGATATAGCCGCTGAGCAGCAGTTTCAGCAGTTCGAAGCCGACCGCGCCGAGCAGTGCGGCCACCACCAGGCGGCGGCGCGGCGGCTCGACACCGGGCAGCAGGGTCAGGACGTAGAGCAGGACGAGGAAGTCGCCGAGCACGGCCACGGCGAACGCGGCGATCCGCAGCAGCACACTGCCCCAGCCGTGCTCGGCCAGGCCGAGGTTGCGCGACACGACACCGACGGCGGCCGAGGCGAGCGTGGACGCGGCGAGCGTGATCAGCAGGGCCCCGCCGAGGCCGAGCAGGATGCCGGCGTCCTTGGCCTTGGCCACCACCGGGTTCTGCTGCTGGTCCGGCAGCTCCCACACCGCGCGCAGGCAGTCCCGGGTCTGGCCGACCCAGCCGATGCCGGTGAGCAGCAGCACGGCGCCCGCGATGACGCCGACGGTACCGGCGTTCTGGACGAGCGAGGTGAGGTCCAGTTGGCTGGAGACGACACCGGGGAACTGCTCGGCGATCTTGTGCTCGACGGTCTTCTGCCGGTCCGGGCTGAGCGTGGCCGCGCTGACCGCGGCGACCAGGGTGAGCAGCGGGAACAGCGCCACGAAGCTGATGAACGTCATGGCGGCGGCCAGCCGCGTCCACTTCACCCGGTCCAGCCGTTCGTAGCAGTGCCACGCGTGCGTCTCCATCAGCCGGACCACGAGGGGCCCGATGCCGGAGAGTCTCTTCAGCCACTCCATGAGCCGTTCCTGCCCCCGACCGCGCGCTCGTAAGACATCCCACTAATCACCCATTGTGTGGAGCGGGCGAATGTTCAGTAACAATCCCTCATATAGGGACGATACGGTCAACGGCATGCCTGGAGACACCGCCTTCGGCCTCCCCCAGTCCCTGCTCGTCCTCGGCGGCACGTCCGAGATCGCGCTGGCCACCACGCGCCGGCTGATCGCCCGCCGCACCCGCACGGTGTGGCTCGCTGGCCGCCCGTCACCGGCCCTGGAACAGGCCGCCGAGAGTCTGCGCGCGCTCGGCGCGGACACCCGTACCGTCGCCTTCGACGCCCTCGACCCCGAGTCCCACGAGGCCGTCCTCGGCAAGGTCTTCGCCGAGGGCGACATCGACATGGTGCTGCTGGCCTTCGGCATCCTCGGCGACCAGGCCCACGACGAACGTGACCCGGTACGGGCCGTCCAGGTCGCGCGGACCAACTACGCCGGAGCCGTCTCCGCCGGCCTGGTCGGCGGCCGCGCGCTGCAGACCCAGGGGCACGGCTCCCTCGTGGTGCTGTCCTCCGTCGCCGGCGAGCGGGCCCGCCGGGCCGACTTCATCTACGGCTCCAGCAAGGCCGGCCTCGACACCTTCGCCCAGGGCCTCGGCGACGCCCTGCACGGCACGGGCGTGCACGTCATGGTCGTGCGGCCCGGGTACGTCCGGGGCGAGGGGCTGCTTTCGACGACCCCGGAGGCGGTGGCCACGGCGATCGAACTGGGCTTGCGCAGGCGGTCGGAGGTGGTGTGGGTGCCGGGAGCGCTGAGGCTGGTGATGGCGGCGCTGCGGCACCTGCCGAGGGCGCTGTTCCGACGGCTGCCCGTCTGAGGGCCTCCTACGACACCGCGCTGCGGCCCACCCCACGGAGCGCACCGGCCTGCGACGGCACCACGGATCCCCCGAACGTGTACTCCCGCAACTTGCGCCACACCCCATCGGCGCCCTGCTCGTAGAGCGCGAACCCCGTGCACGGCCACTGCGCGTCGAATCCGGCCAGTTCCTCGAACGCACGGTCCATCGCCGCGTCGTCGATGCCGTGCGCGACGGTGACATGCGGGTGGTACGGGAACTGCAGCTCACGCGCCACCGGCCCGGAAGCGTCCCGCACCCGCTGCTGCAGCAGGGTGCAGTCCTCGGCGCCCTGGACGACGCGGACGTAGACCACCGGGGACAGCGGACGGAACGTGCCCGTGCCGGACAGTCGCATGGGGAACGGCCGCCCGGCCGCGGCGACCTCGGTGAGGTGCGCCTCGACGGCCGGCAGCTCGCTCTCGTCGACCTCGGTCGGCGGCAACAGCGTGACATGCGTGGGGATCCCGTGAGCCGCGGCGTCGCCGAAGCCCGCGCGCCGCTCCTGGAGCAGGCTGCCGTGAGGCTCCGGGACCGCGATCGAGACGCCGATCGTTACGGTCCCCACGTCGTCTCCTGTCGTGTGTCTGTTTTTGTCTCGTCCGTCGGCTATCGACTGTACGGCCATGGCCGCCCTGTAGGCAGGCGCGGCGGAAGTGATGTGCAGCGCTCTGCCCCGTAGGACGTGGGTACGGTCGTGCGCCTCAGCGCCGGTCCGTGCGACTGCGTGCCGGTCCGTACGTGCTCAGTGCTTCGCCGGCAGGAAACCGACGCGCTCGTACGTCTGCGCGAGGGTCTCCGCGGCGACCGCGCGCGCCTTCTCCGCGCCCTTGGCGAGGATCGAGTCGAGCGTCTCGGAGTCGTCCAGGTACTGCTGGGTGCGCTCCCGGAACGGCGTCACGAACTCGACCATGACCTCGGCGAGGTCCGTCTTGAGGGCGCCGTACATCTTGCCCTCGTACTCCCGCTCCAGGTCGGCGATCGACCTGCCGGTGAGCGTGGAGTAGATGGTGAGGAGGTTCGACACGCCCGGCTTGTTCTCCGTGTCGTAGCGGATCACGGTGTCGGTGTCGGTGACGGCGCTCTTGACCTTCTTGGCGGTGGTCTTCGGCTCGTCGAGCAGGTTGATGAGGCCCTTCGGCGTGGACGCCGACTTGCTCATCTTGATCGACGGTTCCTGCAGGTCGTAGATCTTCGCCGTCTCCTTGAGGATGTACGGCGACGGGATCGTGAACGTCTGCCCGAAGCGGCCGTTGAAGCGCTCGGCCAGGTCGCGGGTCAGCTCGATGTGCTGGCGCTGGTCCTCGCCGACCGGCACCTCGTTCGCCTGGTAGAGGAGGATGTCGGCGACCTGGAGGATCGGGTAGGTGAACAGGCCTACGGAGGCGCGGTCGGCGCCCTGCTTGGCGGACTTGTCCTTGAACTGGGTCATGCGGCTGGCCTCGCCGAAGCCGGTGAGGCAGTTCATGATCCAGGCGAGCTGGGCGTGCTCGGGGACGTGGCTCTGGACGAAGAGGGTGCAGCGGTCCGGGTCCAGACCGGCGGCCAGCAGCTGCGCGGTGGCGAGCCGGGTGTTGGCCCGCAGCTCCTTCGGGTCCTGCGGGACCGTGATCGCGTGCAGGTCGACGACCATGTAGAACGCGTCGTGGGTCTCCTGCAGGGCCACCCACTGGCGGACGGCGCCGAGGTAGTTGCCGAGGTGGAACGAGCCGGCGGTGGGCTGGATGCCGGAGAGCACGCGGGGGCGATCAGCAGTGGCCATGCTTTTCATTGTCGCAGAGAGCACGGGGGGTTCTGGGCGTGGGGAAGTGCGCGTGGTCCGTGGTTCCTCGCGCCCGCGCGGCGGAGCCGCATGTCGAATGCAGCCCCGCCGCCCTCTTACGGGCCGCTTCAGCCCAGGTCGACCTGCGGATACAGCGGGAAGCCCGCCACCAGGTCCGTCGCCCGCCCGGCGATTTCCCGGGCGACCTTCTCGTCCAGGACGTGGGCCGCCTTGGACGGGGCACCCGACTTGGTGGTGCCCGGCTCGGTGGTGGTGAGGACGCGGTCGATCAGGCCCGCCACCTCGTCCATCTCGGCGGTGCCGAGGCCGCGGGTGGTCAGGGCGGGCGTGCCGATGCGGATGCCGGAGGTGTACCAGGCGCCGTTGGGGTCGGCCGGGATGGCGTTGCGGTTGGTGACGATGCCCGAGTCGAGGAGGGCCGCTTCGGCCTGGCGGCCGGTGAGGCCGTAGGAGGTGGCGACGTCGATCAGGTTGAGGTGGTTGTCGGTGCCGCCGGTGACCAGGGTGGCGCCGCGCCGCATCAGGCCCTCGGCCAGGGCGCGGGAGTTGTCGACGATGCGCTGGGCGTAGTCCTGGAAGGCGGGCTGCCGCGCCTCGGCGAGGGCGACGGCCTTGGCGGCCATGACGTGCGGCAGCGGGCCGCCGAGGACCATCGGGCAGCCGCGGTCGACCTGGTCCTTGAGGGAGTCGTCGCACAGGACCATGCCGCCGCGCGGGCCGCGCAGCGACTTGTGGGTGGTGGTGGTGACGATCTGGGCGTGCGGGACCGGGTCGAAGTCGCCGGTGAGGACCTTGCCGGCGACGAGGCCCGCGAAGTGCGCCATGTCGACCATCAGGGTCGCGCCGACCTCGTCGGCGATCTCGCGCATGACGCGGAAGTTCACCAGACGGGGGTAGGCCGAGTAGCCGGCGACGATGATCAGCGGCTTGAACTCGCGGGCCTGGGCGCGCAGGGCGTCGTAGTCGATCAGGCCGGTGGCCGGGTCGGTGCCGTAGGAGCGCTGGTCGAACATCTTGCCGGAGATGTTCGGGCGGAAGCCGTGGGTGAGGTGGCCGCCGGCGTCCAGGGACATGCCGAGCATGCGCTGGTTGCCGAAGGCCTGCCGCAGCTCGGCCCAGTCGGCCTCGGTCAGGTCGTTGACCTGGCGGGCGCCGGTCTTCTCCAGGAAGGGCGCCTCGACCCGGTCGGCGAGGACGGCCCAGAAGGCGACGAGGTTGGCGTCGATGCCGGAGTGCGGCTGGACGTAGGCGTGGCGGGCGCCGAAGAGTTCGCGGGCGTACTCGGCGGCCAGGGCCTCCACGGTGTCGACGTTGCGGCAGCCGGCGTAGAAGCGGCGGCCGACGGTGCCCTCGGCGTACTTGTCGCTGAACCAGTTGCCCATCGCCAGCAAGGTGGCCGGGGAGGCGTAGTTCTCGGAGGCGATCAGCTTGAGCATCTGGCGCTGGTCGGCGACCTCCTGGCCGATGGCGTCGGCGACGCGCGGTTCCACGGCGCGGATGACGTCGAGGGCGGCGCGGAAGGCGGTGGACTCGGTGGAGAGGGACTGCTGCTCTGGCATGAGGACCTCCGGACGGCGTGTACAGCGTTCACGTTCGGCCCAGGCGCACGGCACTTTCCCGCTGGGGCCGCTCCCCGATGGTCCGTCCCATCCCAAGCGCGCCAGTCACGACCCGCTGATCAGCCTACCGGGCGAGCCGTACGGCGCAGGTCCCGCGTCCACCATGCGAGCGACGATAGGAAAGAGGTCACCGTCGTGTTCCCGAAGTGTTCTCGTCGGATCCGGGAGAGGCCATGACCGCTGCAGAAGACCTCATCAGCGCCGCCGAGGCGCACTGTGCTCCCACCTACCGTCCGCTGCCGGTCGTCGTGGCCACGGCGGAGGGGGCGTGGATGACGGATGTGGAGGGGCGGCGGTATCTGGATCTGCTGGCCGGTTACTCGGCGCTGAACTTCGGGCACGGCAACCGGCGGCTGATCGAGGCGGCAAAGGCCCAGCTGGAGCGGGTGACGCTGACGTCCCGCGCCTTTCTGCACGACCGGTTCGCGGCGTTCTGCACGGAGCTGGCCGAGCTGTGCGGGATGGAGATGGTGCTGCCCGTGAACACCGGCGCGGAGGCGGTGGAGAGCGCGGTGAAGACGGCCCGGAAGTGGGGCTACCGGGTGAAGGGGGTGCCCGCGGAGATGGCGAAGATCGTGGTCGCGGGCGGCAACTTCCACGGCCGTACGACGACGATCATCAGCTTCTCCACCGACCCGGAGGCCCGGGCGGACTTCGGGCCGTACACGCCGGGGTTCGAGATCGTGCCGTACGGCGATCTGACGGCGATGCGTCAGGCGCTGACGGAGAACACCGTCGCGGTGCTGCTGGAGCCGATCCAGGGCGAGAACGGGGTGATCGTGCCGCCGGCCGGATACCTCCCCGCGGTCCGGGAGCTGACCCGCCAGCGGAACGTGCTGTTCGTCGCCGACGAGGTCCAGTCGGGTCTCGGCCGCACCGGGCGGACCTTCGCGTGCGAGCACGAGGGGGTGGTCCCGGACATGTACGTGCTGGGCAAGGCGCTGGGCGGCGGGATCGTGCCGGTGTCGGCGGTGGTGTCGAGCGCGGAGGTGCTCGGGGTGTTCCGGCCGAACGAGCACGGGTCGACGTTCGGCGGGAATCCGCTGGCCTGCGCGGTGGCGCTGGAGGTGATCGCGATGCTGCGCACGGGCGAGTTCCAGGCCCGGGCGGCCGAGTTGGGCGAGCGGATGCACCGGGCGCTGGGGGCGCTGCTGGACACGGGCGCGGTGACGGCGGTGCGCGGGCGCGGGCTGTGGGCGGGCGTGGACATCGCGCGGAAGGTGGGCACGGCGAGGGAGGTCTCGGAGCGGCTGATGGACCGCGGGGTGCTGGTGAAGGACACCCACAGCGCCACGGTACGGATCGCTCCGCCGCTGGTGATCAGCGAGGAGGACCTGGACTGGGGGCTGGAGCGGTTCCGGGCGGTGCTGAGCGGCTGAGCGCGGGGGTCAGAGGATCACATGGGGCAGGAAGCGGGCGTACTCGTCGGTGATCAGGCCCGCGGACTCGCGGATGCCGAGGCCGGCGGGCTCGTCCCGGACGACCCAGGCGCCGAGGACGACATGGTTGCCGTCGAAGGCGGGCAGCGGGGCGAGCTGCTGGTAGCAGCAGGGCTCGTCGCGCAGTACGGCCGGGGCGCCCGGCCGGTGCACGGTGACGCCCTCGCCCTCGCGGCCGAGCAGCGGTTTGGCGACGTAGCCGGGCGCGGAGGCCAGCTCGCGCGGGCCGTCGAGGTAGGCGGGGAGGAGGTTGGGATGGCCGGGGTACAGCTCCCAGAGGATCGCCAGCAGTGCCTTGTTGCTGAGCAGCATCTTCCAGGCGGGTTCGATCCACAGGGTGCTGCCAGTGCCGCCGCCGTTGTCGAGGGTGGCGAGGACGTGCCCGCCGAAGGCGTCGGTGGTCAGCCACTCCCAGGGGTAGAGCTTGAAGATGCCGCGGATGAACCGGAGTTGGTTGTCCACGAAGCGGCCGGAGAGGGTGTCCCAGCCGATCTCCTCCATGGACAGCCAGTCGGTGTCGAGGCCGGCCTGCTCGGCGGTCTCCTTCAGATAGGCGACCGTCATCAGGTCCTCGCCCAGCTCGTCGGCCGAGGAGTGCGCGAAGTGCAGGGGGCTGCCGGGAGGAAGGAGCGCGGCCTGGGCCCGCCAGGCCTCGACGAGGCGTTCGTGCAGGGAGTTCCACTGGTCGGCGCCGGGAAAGCGGTCCTCCATCCAGAACCACTGGGGGGAGGCGGCCTCCACCAGCGAGGTCGGGGTGTCGGCGTTGTACTCCAGCAGCTTGGCCGGGCCGGTGCCGTCGTAGCGGAGGTCGAACCGGCCGTAGACGGAGGGGAGTTCGGCGCGGCGCCGCCAGGCCTCGGTGACGGCGGCGGCCACGCGCGGGTCGGTGATGCCGAGGTCGGCGAGCCGGTCCTCGGCCACGATGTGCCCGGCGGCCGCGAGACACATGCGGTGCAGTTCCTCGACGGTCTCCTCCAGCGCCTCGATCTCGTCCAGGGTGAAGACGTAGTAGGCGCTCTCGTCCCAGTAGGGGCGCAGGGAGCCGTCGGGGTGGCGGGTCAGGGGGTAGACGAGCCCCTGCTCCTCGACGGTCCGCTGCCAGCCGGGGCGGGGGGCGGTGGTACGGCGTTCCATGGGCCGGTGCCGGTCAGCCGCCGGAGCTGTGGTGGCCGCCGCCGAAGCCACCGCGGCGGACTCCGGTGCCGCCGTGGCTGCCACCCGAACCCGACCTGGGCCTGGTGAAGGAGCCGCCGCTCACCCAGGAGCCCTTCTTCTTGCCGCCGTAGTACCAGCCGCCGTCGACCGAGGTCTTGAGGGAGGACGTCTTGCAGTTCTTGTCGGAGACGACCTTGTAGCCCTTGCCGTAGGTGTAGCTGTCGCGGTCGACGCAGCGCTTGTCCGGGTCGGAGGAGCAGGCGGTGAGGGCGGCGGCCAGCAGGCCCATGCCGCCGAGGACGACCGTGCCGGAGCGCAGTCGGCGGCGCGTGTTCTCCATCGTGGTGTTCCCCCGAGTGCTCGCCATTCCTAGGACTGTCGGTTCAGCCTAGAGAACGGTAAGAGGGCAGGCCACAGGGGGTGGCCGGATCAGCCATCTCCTAGAGTCCCTTTGTGCTCTTTGGAATGGTGTGCGCCCTTGGCGCGGCGGTCTGCTTCGGCACCGCGACGGTGTTGCAGGCGGTTGCGGCGCGCGAGGCCGGTACGGGCGAGGGCGGCGAGGCGGCACTGCTCTTGCGGGCGCTGCGGCAGTGGCGGTACCTCGCCGGGCTCGCGCTGGACGGGCTGGGCTTCCTGTTCCAGATCGCGGCCCTGCGGTCGCTTCCGATCTACGCGGTCGGCGCGGCGCTGGCGTCGAGTCTGGCGGTGACCGCGGTGGTGGCGGCGCGCCTGCTGCGGGTGCGCTTGAGCGGCACGGAGTGGAGCGCGGTGGCCGTGGTCTGCGCCGGGCTCGCCATGCTGGGGCTGGCGTCCGGGCCGGAGGGGAACCAGGACGGTTCGGACGCGTTGCGGTACGTGATGCTCGCGATCGCGGTCGGCATGCTGCTGCTCGCGTTCGCGGGCGGGCGGCTGTCCGGCACGAGCCGGGCGCTCGTGCTCGGGCTCGGGGCCGGGTTCGGGTTCGGGGTGGTGGAGGTGTCGGTCCGACTGATCGACAGCCTGGCGCCGCTGGACCTGCTGACCAACCCGGCGACCTACGCACTGCTGCTCGGGGGCGGCGCCGCGTTCGTATTGCTCACCTCGGCCCTGCAGCGGGGCTCCGTGACGACCGCGACCGCCGGCCTGGTGATCGGCGAGACCATCGGTCCGGCGGCGGTGGGCGTGGTGTGGCTGGGCGACCGCACGCGGGAGGGGCTGACCTGGCTGGCGGTCCTCGGGTTCGCCGTGGCCGTGGCGGGCGCGCTGCTGCTGGCCCGATTCGGAGAGGCGCCCGCGGAGGAGCAGCCCGCCTGAGCGGGTGGCACGTTCAGCACGCCACGGTCGCGCAGCTGGCGGCGCAGGCCACGACGGCCGGTGCCAAGGCGGCGGCGCAGACCAAGGCGGCCAAGGACGCCTCCGCGCGTGCCGTGACGGCGGCGAAGCTGGCCAAGGAGGCCGCGCAGAAGGCGGCGGCCGAGACCCAGGCGGCCAAGAACGACTCCCTGCACGCCGCAACCGC
>NZ_JBVIJE010000005.1:487553-520162 GCF_055581585.1 Streptomyces sp. NPDC031426 | reverse complement strand
AACCTCGTCCCAGCAGATGCTGGAGACGGGGTATCAACTAATCTGGCGTTGATTTTTGGCACGCTGTTGAGTTCTCAAGGAACGGTCGCTTCCTTCGTACTCACCCTCTCGGGCTTTCCTCCGGGCGCTTCCCTTCGGTGTTTCAAACTCTATCAGGCTTTTTCCGTCTCTCTGACCACCCCTCTGCGGACATGCAGAAGCGGATCCAGAGATAGGATCTGACAAGTTTGGGTTCTGCCGAGCAGGGCGCTCTTGCGGCGCTCCGCCCCAGGCAGGAGTACGACTGTACACGGAGTCTCGAAGGCCGTGCAAATCCATGGAGCTGGTGGTCTAGACCACTAACTGGTAGCTTCCATACGGAACCACCAGTTCATCTGACATACGCTGCTGCCAGCGCCGTCCGGCACAGGCAGTGACGGCCCGTAAGCAAGCTCCACTCCTTGGGAGGCTTCCCATGACCACCGTGACGTCCCCGCTCGCTGGACGGGCCATCGGACTGGCCGAAGTGCCGGATCCGGTCTTCTCCGGGGCCATGGTCGGCCCGGGCACCGCCATCGACCCCGTGCGTGAGCCGTCCGAGGCCGTGGCGCCCGTGGACGGCGTCATCGTCTCCCTGCACCCGCACGCCTTCGTCGTGGTGGACGAGAGTGGGCACGGCGTGCTCACCCACCTCGGCATCGACACGGTGCAGCTCAACGGCGAGGGTTTCGAGGTGCTCGTCAACAAGGGCGACACGGTGGCGCGCGGCCAGGCCGTCGTGCGCTGGAACCCCTCCGCGGTCGAGGCCGCCGGCAAGTCCCCGGTGTGCCCCGTCGTCGCCCTCGAAGCCACCGCCGAGTCTCTCTCCGACGTCCGTGACAGCGGAGACGTGAAGGCCGGCGACAGCCTCTTCGCCTGGAACTGACGGCAGTGCCGTCGTCGGACGGCGATCAGGACAACCACCGCGGCGGCGGGACCCGCCGCACTATCGGAGACGGGTGAGATGGAGACAACGCTGCGAGGCGTCGGCGTGAGCCATGGCGTGGCGATCGGCGAGGTTCGGCACATGGGTACGGCGGTACTGGAGCCGCCGGCCAAGCAGATCCCCGCGGAGGAGGCCGAGCGTGAGCAGGGGCGCGCCCGCCAGGCCGTGGACGCCGTGGCCGCCGATCTGATGGCGCGCGGCAATCTGGCCGGGGGCGAGGCCCAGGCCGTGCTCGAGGCGCAGGCCATGATGGCGCAGGACCCCGAGCTGATGGCGGACGTGGACCGGCGGATCGCCGTCGGCAGCACGGCCGAGCGCGCGGTGTACGACGCGTTCGCCGCGTACCGGGAGCTGCTGGCCGGGGCCGGTGAGTACCTCGCCGGCCGCGTGGCCGACCTCGATGATGTGCGGAATCGTATCGTCGCCCGGCTGCTGGGCGTTCCGATGCCGGGTGTCCCGGACAGCGACCAGCCCTATGTGCTCGTGGCGCGGGATCTTGCTCCCGCCGACACAGCGCTGCTGGATCCCTCCCTGGTGCTCGGTTTCGTGACCGAGGAGGGCGGGCCGACCAGCCACAGCGCGATCCTGGCGCGGGCGCTGGGTGTGCCGGCGGTCGTGGCGCTGCCGGGTGCCGGTGAGCTGACCGAGGGCACGGTGATCGCCGTGGACGGCAGCACCGGTGACATCTTCGTGAACCCGAGCGAGGCGAAGAAGGCGGAGCTGGAGGCCGCGGCCGCCGAGCGCAAGGCCGCGCTGTCCGCCTCGACCGGGCCGGGTGCGACCGCGGACGGGCACAAGGTGCCGCTGCTCGCCAATGTGGGCGGTCCGGCGGACGTGCCTGCCGCTGTGGAGGCCGGGGCCGAGGGCGTCGGTCTGTTCCGTACCGAGTTCCTGTTCCTGGACGACAGTAAGAACGCTCCTTCCGAGGCGAAGCAGGTGGAGGCCTACCGGCAGGTGCTGGAGGCGTTCCCCGAGGGTCGTGTGGTCGTGCGGGTGCTGGACGCGGGTGCGGACAAACCGCTGGACTTCCTGACTCCGGCCGACGAGCCGAACCCGGCGCTGGGCGTGCGGGGTCTGCGGACGCTGCTGGACCACCCCGAGATCCTGCGCACCCAGCTGACGGCGCTGGCGAAGGCCGCCGAGGGGCTGCCGGTCTACCTCGAGGTCATGGCGCCCATGGTGGCGGACCGTGCGGACGCGAAGGCGTTCGCGAACGCCTGCCGTGAGGCGGGGCTGCAGGCGAAGTTCGGCGCGATGGTGGAGATCCCGTCGGCCGCGCTGCGGGCGCGTTCGATCCTGCAGGAGGTCGAGTTCCTGTCGCTGGGAACCAACGACCTCGCCCAGTACACGTTCGCGGCCGACCGGCAGGTGGGCGCGGTGTCCCGGCTTCAGGACCCGTGGCAGCCCGCGCTGCTGGACCTGGTCGCACTGTCCGCGGAGGCGGCCAGCGCCGAGGGCAAGAGCTGTGGTGTGTGCGGTGAGGCCGCGTCCGACCCGCTGCTGGCCTGTGTGCTGACCGGTCTGGGTGTCACCTCCCTGTCCATGGGTGCGGCGTCGATTCCCTATGTCCGGGCGACGCTGGCGAAGTACACGCTGGCGCAGTGCGAGCGGGCCGCGGCGGCCGCGCGTGCCGCGGACAGCGCCGAGGAGGCGCGCAGCGCGGCCCAGGCGGTGCTGTCCGGCGAGTAGCCGTACCGGCGGTGTGTCGCGTGTGCCGGGTGCAGGGGCGTCCCGCCTTCGGGTGGGGCGCCCCTGGTGCGCTCGGCATGCGTTCGGCGTGCTGTCGGCGCGGTCGGCGGGGGCCGACGCGCCGGTTCGGTCAGTGCCGGTGGCCGGGTGCCGTGTTCTCGTCCCCGAGGTCGGGGGGCTCGCAGTAGTCGACGTCGGGTTCCGGGGAGATGAGGTCGCCGGATTCGATGTCGGTGCAGTAGGCGTCGAACACTTCGGATGCGGTGAGTGGTTCGAGGCCGCCGGAGCGCAGTCGCCAGCCGTAGACGCGGTCGGGCGTGTCCGGGGCGCTGGTGCGCAGGACGAGTCCGCCCGGGCTTCGGGTGGCGAGGCCGAGTGCGAGGACGCTGGTGAATTCCAGGGCCTCGGCCTCGTCGATGCGGATGCCGCCGTCGTCGTCCTGGTCGCCGTGCAGGACGGAGATGAGGGTCTCCGGAGATCCGGAGACGCTGCAGACGAGGTGCCGGTCGCGGGGCGGTGCGGTGTCGAGGATGCGGACCAGGAGGTCGGAGGCGCGGGTGAAGGCCGCCCTGCCGATGTCCTCGCCACAGGTGGGGCAGGGTCCGAGGCGGGACAGCAGGGTGGTGGCGTACTCCCATGTCGCCTGTCGTACGGCTTCGTCGACGAGGGCGGGTACTAGTGTGGCGAGGGGTTGGCCGTCGTAGGGAATGGTGGGGCCGTTGGCCGCCAGTTCGGCGGTGAAGCGGGTCCGGGTGGTCGGGGCTTCCGGGTCGAGGCCGGTTTCCGCGCAGTAGGCGGCGTAGTCCTCGGGGTCGAACAGGGCGAGTGTGGTGTGGCTGCCCTGGGCTGCGCGGGCCTTGAGAACGGCCTCCACCTGCTTCAGGTAGGTCGCGTGGTCGTCGAAGGTGAAGCTGCGGTAGCGCCGCATGGCGCGGAAGTCGTGTTCGTCGGTGAGCAGGCCGATGGTGCCGGCGATCTCTCGGCGCAGGACGCGTCGCATGGTCTGGTGGTCGGTGTGCGCCATGTTTCCCCCAATGTGCGTGGTCGATCAATGCTCACTCACCGTAACCGGCGGCACTGACAACGGGTCCTGGGTCTGCCTTGGAAAGGGCCCCGTGCTCAGCTGACGGGCGGCCGGCGATCGGTCCACGGGTGTGCGAGTTCGAGGCTGCGAGACGCCCGGATCAGGAGGTCCTCCCGCCACGGCGCAGCGACGATCTGGACGCCGACGGGCAGGCCGGTGGCGTCGTCGTGGTGGAGGGGGACCGAGATCGCCGGTTGGCCGGTCACGTTGAACACCGAGGTGAACACCCCCATCGGATAGCTGTTCCGCAGCGCCGTCAGGGGATCGTCGCCGCTGCCTGCCCGCCAGGCACCGACGAGCGGCGGGAGGCACGCCATCGTGGGCGTGACCAGGAGGTCGAAGCGGGCGAGGAAGCCTTCGACGATGCGCCGCGACAGCTGTTGGGTCTTCCTCACCCCTTCCGCGTAGGACCACGAGTCGATCGATCGTGCCGCGTCACGCAGGGCACGGTTGTGGGGCTCGACACGGTCCGGGTCCGCGAGTGCGATCCCGGCAGCGCCGACGTTCCAGATGGTCGTGAACGCCGCCACCAGCTCGTCGGTCGGGGGCAGCGGAAGGCGCGTGTCGACGACGTGGTGACCGGCCGATTCGAGCGTCCGAAGGGTGACGGCGACGGCTTCGGCACACGCCGGGTGCACGCCTGCCCCGTCCATCGGAGAGTCGGTGAGCGCACCGATCCGCAGCCCGGTCGGCATGTCCGTCTCCAGCGCGGCGGCCAAGGACCTGTGCGGGGTCCGGGGTGACCACCACGCGGCCGGGTCGTGGCGCGCGAGCACATCGAGGGCGGCCGCGGTGTCCGCCACCGTGCGGGTGAGCACGCCGCTGGTGCCGAGGCCTTCCACGCTGACGGTCGCGTTGGTGACCAGGCCGCGGGTGGGTTTGAGTCCGACGAGGCCGTTGCACGACGCGGGGATGCGGTTCGACCCGCCGCCGTCCTCGGCGTGGGCGATGGGCACCATCCCGGCGGCGACGGCAGCGCCCGCTCCGCTCGACGACCCGCCCGGCGTGCTCCCCAAGCGCGCCGCTCAGCTTGTCCATTTCGACCACGCGGCCCACCGTCTGGCCGCGGGGCACAGCGCCGCACAGGTGGCGGCGGAGATCGGCTACGCCGACCAGTCCCACCTTCATCGGGATGTCATGGCCTTCGCGGGTGTGACGCCCACGGCCGTCGCGTTGCGCCATGGCTCGCGGTCGACGACGTCGCGTGAGCCGCCCCCGAATACCTGTCCGCGCCTTGACGCGACGGGCTGCGCGCGGTGCGGCCTCGGCGCTCCGGCGTCCCCGGCGGTGACCGGCGCCGCCGGCCGGTGGTGGCCGGGAGGCAACGCGATGGTTGCGTGGGCGGATCAGGGCCGGCGGCTGGAGCCTGCGACGCCGCGCGGCGGGCCTCGGACTTCACCCGCCGTGCCGGGCAAGTCCGAGGCCGCCTAGGGGGGTCAGGCGCGCTTTCGGGCGAGTTCCTCGTAGAAGCCGAGCAGGGAGAGGTTGTCGATGGAGCCCGGGTTGACCGCCTTCTCCAGGGGTGTGCCCTGCAACAGGCGCTTGACGGGGACCTCGATGCGCTTGCCGGTCAGGGTGTGCGGGACGCCCGGTACCTCGATGATCTCGTCGGGTACGTGGCGCGGCGAGAGCTGTTCGCGGATGGTCTGCCTGATGCGGTTCAGCAGTGCCTCGTCGAGGACGGCGCCGGGTGCGAGGTGCACGAACAGCGGCATCCAGTAGCCGCCGTCGGGCTGCTCGATGCCGATGACGAGGGACTCCCTGATCTCCGGCAGGCGCTCGACGACCTCGTAGATGTCGGCCGAGCCCATGCGCACGCCCTGCCGGTTGAGGGTGGAGTCGGAGCGGCCGTGGATGATCACGGTGCCGCGTGAGGTGACGGTGATCCAGTCGCCGTGCCGCCAGACGCCGGGGTAGGTGTCGAAGTAGCTGTCGTGGTAGCGGCTGCCGTCGGGGTCGTTCCAGAAGCGGATCGGCATGGAGGGCATCGGGTTGGTGACGACCAGCTCGCCGACCTCGTCGATGACGGGCTTGCCGCTGGGGTCCCAGGCCTGCAGGTCGGTGCCGAGGCCGGGCGCCTGGAGTTCGCCGGTGTACACCGGGAGGGTCGGTACGCCGCCGGCGAAGCAGGAGCAGACGTCGGTGCCGCCGCTGACGGAGGCGATCCACAGGTCGGCCCCGCTCTCCGCGAACTCGTCGTGCAGCCAGCGGAAGCCGTCGGGCGGCAGCGGCGAGCCGGTGGTGGCGACGCACTTCACCTTGGCCAGGTCGTGGTCGCGAGCGGGGTGGACACCGGCCTTGCGGCAGGCCATGACGTAGGCGGCGGAGGTGCCGTAGAGGGTGGCCCCGGTGCGTTCGGCGACCCGCCACTGGGCGCCCGTGTCCGGGTAGCCGGGACTTCCGTCGTACAGGACGATCGTGGTGCCCGTGAGCAGGCCGGAGACGAGGAAGTTCCACATCATCCAGCCGGTCGAGGTGTACCAGAAGAAGCGGTCCTCGGGGCCGAGGTCGCAGTGCAGGCCGAGCTGCTTGAGGTGCTCGACCAGGATGCCGCCCTGGGACTGGACGATGGCCTTGGGCAGGCCGGTGGTGCCGGAGGAGTACAGCACCCACAGCGGGTGGTCGAAGGGGACCTGCTCGAAGACCGGCTCGGTGTCCCCCGCCGTCAGCGCCGCCCACTCCAGGGCGCCCTCGGGGGCCGCCGTGCCGAGCAGCGGGATGTGGACGACGGCGCGCACGGTGGGCAGCTCGCGGCGCAGTTCGTCGACGATCTCGCGGCGGTCGTGCTCCTTGCCGCCGTAGCGGTAGCCGTCGACCGTGAACAGGACGACGGGTTCGACCTGCTGGAAGCGGTCGAGGACGCTGCGGGCGCCGAAGTCGGGGGCGCAGGAGGTCCAGACGGCGCCGACGGCGGCCGTGGCGAGCAGGGCGACGACGGCCTCGGGGATGTTGGGCAGGTAGCCGCTGACACGATCGCCGGGGCGGACCCCGATGGCGCGGAGTTCGGCGGCGAGGGAGCCGACCTGGCGGCGCAGCTCGGACCAGGTCACCGGGCGCGGTTCGTGGGTCTCGTCGACGTGCAGGAGGGCGGGTTCGTCCGGGCGGTCGGCCGCGGCACGCAGGGCGTGCTCGGCGTAGTTGAGGGTGGCTCCGGGGAACCACTGGGCGCCTGGCATGGCTCGGTCGCCGAGCACGCGCGCGTAGGGCGCCGAGAAGCGGACGCCGAACCACTCCGTGACGGCTTTCCAGAAGGTGTCCAGCTGGTCGACGGACCACTGGTGGAGGGCGGGGTAGCCGCCTTCGGCCGGGGCGCCGTGGTGCTCGGCGGCCCATGCCTGGAACTGGGTGATGCGTGCCTGGGCGATCCGCTCGGGATCGGGCTGCCAAAGCGGCTGGGGGTTCGCGGTCGTCATGGGGGCGGCTCCCGGGCTGTGCGCGTCGTGTGCGTCGGTCCGCGCACGGGCTGGGGTGTGCGCGTGACGCGGCTGACAGGGACGATGCCATGTGATCGACTTCTGCACCAGGGTGTACCCCACATAGTCGGCGTCATGAAGATGTGGTCCTGGCACGGGTGAACGGCAGTTGAACGACACGCGCGTGTGGGGTGCTCAGTGGCAGGGTGAGCAGCATGGACGGTCGTGACCTGGTGCGTTCGGTGAGTGTGGTGGGTTCGGGGAGGGCGGCTCGGGGGTTGCGTACCGTACGGGCGGCGTGGCGCATGCGGCGGATCGACGCCGCCGGGTTGCCGCGGCGGGGTGCCGAGCGGGCGCGGGTTCCGGGGCAGGTGGAGAGCGTGGAGCCGGGGCCGGGTGGCGGGCTGATCCGGTTCGGCCGGTCCGAGCTGCGGATCACCGTGGCGGTGAACGGGGCGGTGTTCTGGGGATGGGACGGGGCGGGTCCGCAGCCGTCGTACGCGCTCGCGGGGGGTTGTCCCGAGCCGGATCCGCGCGCGGTGCTGGAGCCGGACAAGGACGGTGGCTGGCGGGTCGTGGCCGAGCGGGTGACGGTCACCGTCTCGCGGCACGGCGCGGTGGAGGTGTGTACGCCGGGTGGCGTGACCCTGCGGCGGGATCTGCCGCCGCGCTGGTGGGAGCCGGTCGGCGGGGGCACGGCGCGCTGGATGCAGCGGTCGGAGGTGGGGGCGGACGCGCGCTTCTTCGGTCTGGGCGGCCGGGCGTCCGGGCCCCGGCTGCGGGACGGCACGTACCGGCTGTGGAACACCGACCCCGGCCGGGCGTTCGGCCCCGGCGACGATCCGCTGTACGTGACCATGCCGGTGCAGCTGGTGGTGGCCGACGCCGGCACGCACCTGGTGTTCCACGACACCACGTGGGACGGCACGGTCGTGCTGCACGAGGGCGAGGAGGGCGCTGGGTCCGGGCACGACCGGGCGGGGCGCTGCGAGCTGCGGATGGACGGCGGGCCGCTGCGCTGCTGGGTGATGGTGGGCGCCCCCGCGCGCGTGCTGCACACCTGGGCCTCGCTGACCGGGGCGCCCGCGCTGCCGCCGGCGTGGGCGCTCGGCCATCAGCACGCGCGGTGGGGCTTCGGCAGCGAGCAGGAGGTGCGCCGGATCGTCGCCGGATACCAGGAGCGCGGGCTGCCGCTGGATGCCGTGCACCTGGACATCGACCACTACGACGACCACCAGGTGTTCACGGTCGACCGGGAGCGCTTCCCGAAGCTGCCGCAGCTCGCCGAGGAGCTGCGCCGGGACGGGATCCGGCTGGTGTCGATCGTCGACCCGGCCGTGAAGGCGGCGCCGGGCAACGCCGTGTACGACAGCGGTTCGGCCGTGGACGCGTTCGTGCGGGACGCCTCCGGGCGGACGGTGCGCGGGGTGGTGTGGGCCGGCGAGTCGGTCTATCCGGACTTCACGCACGCGCGTGTGCGCAAGTGGTGGGGCGGACTCTACGAGGAGCGCCTCGGGCAGGGCTTCGCCGGGTTCTGGCACGACATGAACGAGCCGACGTCGTTCAACGCCTTCGGGGAGCTCACCCTGCCGCGTTCGGCCCGGCACGCCCTGGAGGGACGCGGGGGCGACCACCGGGAGGCGCACAACGTGTACGCGCTCTGCATGGCCCGGGCGGGCTACGAGGGACTGCGCGAGCTGTCGCCCGGGGAGCGGCCCTTCCTGTTCTCCCGGTCGGGCTGGGCGGGGATGCAGCGGTACGGGGGCACCTGGTCCGGGGACGTGGCGACCGGCTGGCCCGGGCTGCGGGCCTCGCTGTCGCTGGTGCTGGGGCTCGGTCTGTGCGGGGTGCCGTACTCGGGTCCGGACGTGGGCGGTTTCGACGGCGGTCCGTCGCCGGAGCTGTATCTGAGGTGGTTCCAGCTCGGCGCGTATCTGCCGCTGTTCCGCACCCATGCGAGTCTGCGGGCGGGGCGCCGGGAACCCTGGGAGTTCGGCGCCGAGGTGCTGGAGCACGCGCGCGTGGCGCTGCTCGAACGGCGGCGGCTGCTGCCGTACTTCATGACGCTGGCGCATCTGGCACGGCGCACCGGCGCGCCCTTTGTGCGGCCGCCGTGGTGGGGGGCGCCGGAGGACCGGGCGCTGCGCGACTGCGAGGACGCGTTTCTGCTCGGGGATGCCCTGCTGGTGGCTCCGGTGCTGGATCCGGGTGCCGACCGGCGGGCGGTACAGCTGCCGCGGGGCCGCTGGTACGACACCGCGACGGAGGAGGCGTACGAGGGTCCGGCGCAGGTGCTCGTCGACGCGCCGCTGTCGCGGATACCGGTGTTCGCGCGCGCGGGTGCGGTCGTCCCCGTGCGAGGCGTGGACGGCGGGGTCGAGCTGGAGGTGTGGGCACCCGCGCGTGGCCGGACGGGAGGCGGTCTGGTCGTGCCGGACGCGGGCGGCGGGTGGGACGAGCCGGAGATCGAACGCTACGTCGCCCGGAGGCAGGGCCCTCGGGTGGTGGTCACCCGGGAGCGGGAGGGCGGTTCCGCCGAGCCCCCCTACCCGGTGCGGGTGCGGGGGCTCGGCTGAGCCGCGTCGCTCAGTACCGGCCCTCGAACCAGGCCCGTACGGCCACGGTGTGCAGCGGGAACGCGAGTTCCTCGGGCCTGCGCAGCAGCTGCCAGCCCTCGGTCTCGTCCGTGGGGGCGGCGGGCGGGAGCCCTTCCACGGGACGCTCCGGGAGGAGTCCGAACAGCAGCAGGTGACCGTCGGGCGAGCTCATGGCGTCCACGAGCCGCACGTCCCGGGCGGCCGCGTCGATGCCGGTCTCCTCCTTGAGCTCGCGTACGACGGCCTGCTTCCAGTCCTCCCGGTCGTCGATGTAGCCGCCGGGCAGTGCCGTGCCCCCGCGCGCGGGGGTGACGGTCCGGGTGATGACGACCAGGGCCGTGCCCTTGGTGTCGTACACGGGCTGGAGCGCGATCGCCACCGGCAGCGGATTGCGGTAGGCGACGGTCCCGCAGGACGGGCAGGTGCGCGGCCAGCCGGAAACGCCCTCTCCGTAGGGCGCTCCGCAACTCGAACAGTGCGAGTCCGGTGCGAAGTTGTCAGTTGAGTGCTGAGTTTCGGACACGCGCGGACTGTATCCGATCAGAGGAGTGACATCTTCCGGAGGTTGCTCACTGGCCGCCGAAGAGCGACCTGGAGGACACGGGGAAGTCGAAATAGGTGTCCGGGTAGGGCTCGGGCTTGTACGTGTAGTGCCACCATTCCTCGGCGAGGTTCACGAATCCGAGGCCCTCCAGGGTGTTCTTGAGCAGCAGGCGGTTGGCGCGCTGTTCGCCCTGGATGCGCGGGTCAAGTGTGTGCGCGAGGGTGTCGAAGCAGTCGAATCCGGTGCCCATGTCGACGGAGTTGTCGGGGAAACGCTCGTCCTTGGGCGCGAAGCAGGGCACCAGCGGCTGTCCGGGGTGGTAGGGCCGGGTCGGCCTGGCGGGGAGCCTCACGATCGTGAGGTCCATGGTCGAGCCGCGGCTGTGTCCGGATTTCTCGGCGATGTAGCCGTCCGCGAACAGCCGGGTCTTGTCGACGTTCGGGTAGAACTCGCCCTTCATCGCCTGGTCGCCGAGGTCCTCGGCCCAGCGCACGAAGTGGTTCACGGCCCGCTGCGGCCGGTAGCAGTCGTAGACCTTGAGGGTGTAGCCCTTGCGCAGCAGGGTGAGCTGCGCCTTGTGGAGGGCTTCGGCGGCGGGGCGGGTGAGGATGCACATCGGCTGCTCGTAGCCGTCGATGCGCTCGCCGACGAAGTTGTGCGGGGTGAAGTAGCGCATCTCCTGGATGATCGTCGGATCCACGGTTCTCAGGGCCACGAAGTCCTTCGGTGCCTTGGGCTCCGTCGTCGCCCCGGCGGTGGCGGGGGCGGTGGTCACGGCCAGCAGGGCGGCGAGAGCGGTGACCAGCCCGCGTACTGCACTGGTGAGTCGTGTCATGTCTCCTGCACTGCCCAATTCCGGATGCCCGTGACACACTTCTGACGTACCGTCAGATATCTCGGCAGGGAGGGGCGATGTCCCGCACACGCACGCCCGTGGTCGACGGATGGTTCGTCGGCACAGGTGACGATTTCAGGCTTCTGGGCACCCGTTGCGCGGCATGCGCCTCGGTGTTCTTTCCCCGCGAGGACTCCCACTGCCGAAATCCCGGCTGTCCCGGCGGAGATCTCGAGGAGGCGCCGCTGTCGCGACGAGGGCGCGTCTGGTCGTACACGGACAGCCGGTACCGACCGCCGTCACCCTATGTGAGCAATCAGGAACTTCCGTGGGAGCCGTACGCGTTGATCGCGGTGGAGCTGGAAGCCGAGCGGATCGTGGTGCTGGGACAGGCGGCTCCCGGGGTCACCGTCGCCGATCTGACGGTGGGCATGGAGGTGGAGGTCGTCCCCGGAGTGCTCCACGAGGACGCGGAGACGACCTGGGCGACCTGGCACTGGCGGCCGACGGGGGTGAGGGCGTGACCACGGACGTGGCGGTGCTCGGCGCGGGCATGCACCCGTGGGGCAAGTGGGGCCGCTCCTTCGTGGAGTACGGGACGGCGGCGGCCCGCGCGGCGCTCGCGGACGCCGGTGTCGACTGGCGCGAGGTCGGCTCGGTCGTCGGCGCCGACACGGTGCGGGGCGGGTATCCCGGGTATGTGGCGGGAGCGACCTTCGCCAGGGCCCTGGGCTGGCAGGGGGCCAGAGTCGCCAGTGTGTACGCGGCGTGCGCCTCCGGGGCGCAGGCGATCGCCACGGCCCGGGCACAGATACTCGCCGGGCTCGCGGAGGTCGTCCTCGTGGTGGGGGCGGACGCGGCACCGAAGGGGTTCTTCCGGCCGGCGGGCGGCGAGCGGCCGGACGATCCGGACTGGCTGCGCTTCCGGGTCCTGGGAGCCACCAATCCGGCGTACTTCGGGCTCTACGCGCGGCGGCGCATCGCGGTGCACGGGGACACACCGGAGGACTTCGCCCTGGTCAAGGTGAAGAACGCCGCGATGGGCGCGCTCAACCCGTACGCCCGCTACCGCAAGCGGGTCACCGCCGAGGAGGTCGCCGCGTCCGCGGTGGTCGCCGATCCGCTGCGGCTGCTCGACATCTGTGCCACCTCCGACGGCGGAGCGGCCCTGGTGCTCTCCAGCATGGAGTTCGCGCACCGGCACGGGGCGCCCCGGCCGGTGCGGATCCGGGCGGTGTCGACGGTGACCCCGCGCTTCCCGAACACGGTGCTGGACCTGCCGGACATCGCCACGGACTCCACCGTGGCGGTGGGCGCCCCCGAGGAGACCTTCCGGGCCTCCATCGCCCGGGCCGCCTACGAGGAGGCCGGCGTCGGCCCCGGCGACCTGTCCCTGGCCGAGGTCTACGACCTGTCCACCGCCCTGGAGCTGCAGTGGTACGAGGACCTGGGGCTGTGCGGCGAGGGCGAGGGCGCGAAGCTCCTGCGAGAGGGGGCGACGGCCCCGGGCGGCCGCACACCCGTCAACGCCAGTGGCGGGCTCGCCTCGTTCGGGGAGGCGGTGCCCGCCCAGGCCATCGCCCAGGTCTGCGAGCTGACCTGGCAGTTGAGAGGCACGGCGGGCGACCGGCAGATCGCCGGGGCGCGCGTGGGGATCTCCGCCAACCAGGGGCTCTTCGGGCACGGATCGTCGGTGATCGCGCTGAGATGACGGCGCGGGCCGTCACGGTGAGGCGATGGGTCGGGCAGGCGGTACGACACCAGAGGCCACAGAGGTTTTCCACGCTGTGTGATCACCCCGGAATCCTGCGTGAACGTCTCATGAACTGCGCCTGGGCGCACGCGGGCAGCGCCATCATGCTCCCGTGCACTCCTGGACGGATACTCTCCGCTTCGCCTTCCAGCCGGTGGTCAACCTGAGGACGGGCGCGGTCACCGCACTGGAGACACTCGCCCGCCCGGAGACCGGTGACATCCTGGCCGAGGCCCGCCGAGACCCCGAACTCGACGGCAGACTGACGGTGTTGGCGCTCCGCGCCGCGACACACAAGGAAACCCTGCTGCCGCTGCACCTGAACGTGTTCGCGGCCACCCTCGCCGACCTCGGCGGCCTCACGCCGCTGCACGACGCCGTGCGCGCGGCCGGGCGCCTGCCGTGGGAGGTGACGCTGGACGTGGTCCCGCCCTACACGCACGTGCCGCAACGGGCTCTGCTGGAGGCGGTGGCCGCGCTGCGCGAGCAGGGCTTCCGGATCAGCGCGGACGGCATCGGGGACGGCGACGTACCGCTCCGGCTGCTCACCGACCTCTCCCCCGACCTGGTCAAACTCGACGCCTCGCTGCTGGCCCGTCCGGCCGCGGTGCGGGCCATGCGGACCCTGTGCGAGGAACTGGGTGCCCTGGTCGCGGTGGAGGGCGTGGAGACCGAATCGCAGTACGCGGCGGCGCTGTCGGCCGGGGCGCAGCTGGGCCAGGGCGAGCTGTTCGCGCCGCCGGCCCGGATCCCCGCCGCGGACGTATACGTTCCGCCCCGCTCCCCCGGCACCGTCGGTGTGCCCCGCTCCGGGCCGTCGGTGCGGGAGTTCGTGCGCCCGGCCGCCGTACTGCCGGTGACCGCCTCGGCGGGGCAGGTGCGGGCGCTGCTGACCGGATCGCCGGACGTGTCCGGTGTGCTGCTGGTGGACCAGGCCGGCCGGCCCGTGCGTTCGGTGCACCGCTCACGCTTCCTGCTGTCGATGTCCGCCCGCTACGGGCACGCTCTGTACGCCGACCGGCCGGCCTTCAAGCTGGGGGACGCGCCCCGCACGGTCGGTGTCGACGCCACCGCCTGGGAGGTGCTGGACGTCGTCGCGATCGGCGGCCGGGACCGGACCTCCGACGATGTAGGGGTGGTCGACCGGTACGGCCGGTGCGTGGGCGTGGTGCGGCTCGCGGACCTGGTGCGGGCCCTGGCCGAGAGCCGGGTCGAGGAGGCCGCCGGGCTCAATCCGCTGACCCGGCTGCCCGGTTCGGACGCGATCACCAGCGAGGTGGACCGGTGGATCGCGGACGGCCGGACCTTCTCGCTCAGCTGGTTGGACATCGACCATTTCAAGCAGGTCAACGACGGTGCCGGCTTCGCCATGGGCGACGAGCTGATCCGGTCGGTCGGGCGCGCGCTGCAGCAGGCGGCCTCGGGGCACGCCCGCGTGGGGCACATCGGCGGGGACGACTTCCTGGTGCTGGCCGAGGAGGCGGCGCTCGACCCGCTCGTCAGGGCCGTGCTCGACACGCCCTGGTCGGCGGGAGACCGGCCGGTCACGCTCTCCCTGGCGACCGTGGTGTGCGCGCCGGGAACCGTCGGCGACCACCGGCAGGCCGCGGCCCAGCTCGCCCCGCTGAAGCAGGCGGCCAAGGCGCTGCGCGGCGCGAGCTGGGTGCTCGGACGGGCCGGACTGCCCGGTCACGAGGTCCGGCGCGGCACCGGGGCGGCACCGGCGCCGACCGGGTACGCCACCGTCGAGCCAGGCCGGTGAACATTCGTCCCGACTGGGTCCGTTGCGGCCCGGCGGCGGTGACCTGGGCGTCGAGTGCGTCGCGGGCACCGTCGCCGCCGGGCCGCAGTGCGAGTCGCCGTCACCGTCGGTGTCGGCAACCTTGACGCCCCCAGGGCGCCGGTGAACACTTCCCGGTGTCAGCCGACATCGCCGTACATTCTCGGCGTTATCAGGCGCGCTGCGCCACGGGTCCGTCCTGCTCCACTGCCCGTCCCTACCTGGCGATACGGCTACGACGGCACGCTCGTCACAAACGCCGGGCGGGGCGCGGGTCTGCCCGCCCACGGCTGAGACGCCAACGGAACGTTCCTGCACGGAGGGCCGGGGCTCACCGCCCCCTACCGGCGCCAAGGGAGCCGTCATGAGCAACGGAGACATCTTCGTCGGCGAGGTCATCGGCACCTCGATCCTGATCCTCTTCGGTGCCGGAGTCTGCGCCGCCGTCACTCTCAGATACTCCAAGGCGCGGGCCGCGGGCTGGGTCGTCATCGCGTTCGGCTGGGGCTTCGGCGTCCTCGCGGGCGCGTACACCGCCGCTCCGCTCTCCGGCGGCCAGCTCAATCCCGCGGTCACCCTCGGCATCGCCATCGACACCGGCAAGTGGGGCAAGGTCTGGGTGTATCTGCTGGGCCAGCTCGTCGGCGCGATGCTCG
Source organism: Streptomyces sp. NPDC031426 (assembly GCF_055581585.1). NCBI lineage: Bacteria > Bacillati > Actinomycetota > Actinomycetes > Kitasatosporales > Streptomycetaceae > Streptomyces > Streptomyces sp. NPDC031426. The sequence continues at coordinate 504,847 of NZ_JBVIJE010000005.1, read as the reverse complement.
GAGCCGTACTGGCCTATCTGGTCTACCTCGCCCAGTTCCAGGCCAACATCCGCAAGGAGGGCACGACGGAGGGCACGGCCGGCGAACCGGTGCCCACACTCGGCATCTTCTCGACCATCCCGGAGATCCGGAACCCGGTCGCCAACCTCATCACCGAGATCATCGCGACCATCGCGCTCGTGCTGCCGATCCTCGCGTTCGGGCTGACGAAGGGGCTCGGCGAGTCCGGCACCACCGTGCTGATCGTCTCCCTGCTCGTCGTCGGCATCGGGCTCTCCCTCGGCGGGCCCACCGGCTACGCCATCAACCCGGCCCGCGACCTCGGGCCGCGCATCGTGCACACGTTCCTGCCGATCCCGAACAAGGGCACGTCGGACTGGGGTTACGCCTGGATACCGGTCGTCGGGCCCCTGATCGGCGGTGCACTCGCCGGCGTCATCTACAACGCGGCGTTCTGACCGCCCGTACCTCACTGCGCGAGCCGTACGCCACGTTCCGTACACCCAGCGACCCAGGGGACTGCCATGACGGACACCGCCGACACCTATGTCGCCGCCATCGACCAGGGCACCACGTCAAGCCGCTGCATCGTCTTCGACCACAGCGGCGCCATCGTCGCCGTCGACCAGCGCGAGCACCGCCAGATCTTCCCGAAGCCGGGCTGGGTGGAGCACGACGCCACCGAGATCTGGTCCAAGGTGCAGGCCGTGGTGGCCGGCGCACTCGCCAAGGCCGGGCTGCGCGCCGACCAGTTGAGCGCGCTCGGCATCACCAACCAGCGGGAGACGACCGTCCTGTGGGACCGCGCCACGGGCAAGCCCGTGCACAACGCGATCGTCTGGCAGGACACCCGCACCGCCGCCCTGTGCAGCGAACTGGGCGGCTCCGACGGCCAGGACCGCTTCCGTGAGCAGACCGGGCTGCCCCTGGCCAGCTACTTCTCCGGGCCCAAGGCGGCCTGGCTGCTGGACCACGTGCCCGGTCTCAGGGAGCGGGCCGAACGCGGCGAGATCGCCTTCGGGACGATCGACTCCTGGCTGATCTGGAACCTCACCGGCGGCATCGAGGGCGGCCGGCACGTCACCGACGTCACGAACGCCGGCCGCACCATGCTGATGAACCTGGAGACGCTCCAGTGGGATCCGGCCATCCTGTCGGCCATGAACGTGCCCGAGGCGGTGCTGCCCGAGATCAGGTCCTCCGCCGAGGTGTACGGCACGGCGGTCGGGCAGCTCGCCGGGGTGCCGGTGGCCTCCGCGCTGGGCGACCAGCAGGCCGCCGTCTTCGGGCAGGCCTGCTACGACGTGGGCACCGCCAAGAACACCTACGGCACCGGCAGTTTCCTGCTGCTGAACACCGGCACGCGGCCGGTGCCGTCCAAGAGCGGGCTGCTGACGACGATGGGCTACAAGATCGGCGGGGAGGCGCCGGTGTACTGCCTGGAGGGGTCCATCGCGATAACGGGCGCGCTGGTCCAGTGGTTCCGCGACCAGCTCGGGATCATCAGCACCGCCGACGACATCGAGACGCTGGCGGCGAGCGTCGAGGACAACGGCGGCGCCTACATCGTGCCCGCGTTCTCGGGCCTGTTCGCGCCCTACTGGCGCTCCGACGCGCGCGGTGTGGTCACCGGACTCACCCGGTACGTCACGAAGGCCCATCTCGCGCGCGCGGTGCTGGAGGCGACGAGCTGGCAGACCCGGGAGGTCGTGGACGCCATGTACCAGGACTCCGGGGTGCGGATCACCACCCTCAAGGTCGACGGCGGCATGACGAAGAACAACCTCCTCATGCAGCACCAGGCGGACGTCCTCGGCGTCCCGGTCAGCCGGCCCCGGGTGTCGGAGACGACCTGCCTGGGCGCCGCGTACGCGGCCGGCCTGGCGACGGGCGTGTGGAGCGACCTGGACGAGCTGAAGTCGCACTGGCAGCAGGACGCGGAGTGGACACCGGCGATGGAGCCGTCGGTACGCGACCGCGAGTACCGCAACTGGCGCAAGGCCGTGGAGAAGAGCTTCGGCTGGCTGGAGGAGGATGGCGCGTGACGGTGCCCGGCACGCGCGCGTGAGAGTTCATCCCTTGGCACGCGCGCGTGAGGGCTCCTTGTGCGGCACGCGCGTGTAAGGGCTCCTCACCGGACCACGGCCCGTACCCCGGTCGGCGGGGGTACGGGCCGTGCCCGTGGCTCAGCCGAGGGCGGCCTGGCGGCGGTCGGCCGCGTACTCCATCGCATGCCGGACGACTCCGATGAGTACCTCCTTGACCGATTCCCGCTCCCGCGCGTCACAGTGCAGGACGGGTACGCCGTCGTCCAGGTCGAGGGCCTGCCGGACCGCCTCGGCCGGGTAACGTGCCGCTCCCTCGAAGCAGTTGACGCCGACGAGAAAGGGGATGCCACGCCGCTCGAAGTAGTCGACGGCGGCGAAGCAGTCCTCGAGGCGCCGTGTGTCGGCGAGGACGACGGCGCCGAGCGCGCCCTCGGACAGCTCGTCCCACATGAACCAGAACCGTTCCTGCCCGGGAGTGCCGAAAAGGTACAGCACCAGGTCCTCGCGCAGGGTGATACGGCCGAAGTCCATGGCCACGGTGGTGGTGTGCTTGGCCTCCACACCACTGGTGTCGTCGACCGGGCGGCCGGCCTCGGTGAGCAGTTCCTCGGTGCGCAGCGGCCTGATCTCGCTGACCGCGCCGACCAGGGTGGTCTTGCCCACGCCGAAGCCGCCGGCCACCAGGATCTTGAGCGTGACGGGCTCGACCGGGGGCTTGCCGCGCTCAGAACGCCCGAGGATCATCGGATTCTTCTCCTGCTCGAGAGGTCTTGCCGGACGGGGTCACAGCGCCCGGAGGCCGTTGATCACATCGCGCAGAATGCTCTCGTCCGGCAGTTCGGCCGGTGGCACCGGGCGCGTGACATGGACGAGTTCCGCGTGCACCAGGTCGCCGATGAGCACCCGCACCACGCCGATCGGCAGGTCGAGGCCGGCGGCGAGTTCGGCGACCGACTGCGGTTCGCCGCGGCAGAGCCCGACGATCTCCACGTGCTCGGGCGACAGCGCCGGATCCGTTTCCGGGTCGCCCGCGCCGGATTCCGTGACGACCACCGCGATCAGATCGAGCCGGTGCTGGGCCGGACTCGTGGTACGGCCGCGTGTCATGGCGTACGGACGGACGACCGGTCCGGCCTCGTCGTCGAACCAGTGGCTTCTTTCCAGACCGTCTGCGCTCATGTCATCCCACTACCCGCCTGCGGGCAGATCGGTGCGCGGGGCGGTGCCCAGATGCACGCCGACCCGCTTGACCAGGAGCGTCATCTCGTAGGCGACCTGTCCGACGTCGGAGTCGGCGTCGGACAGGACGGCGAGGCAGCTGCCGTCCCCGGCGGCGGTGACGAACAGGAAGGCGTCGTCCAGCTCGACCACCGTCTGCCGGACGCCACCCGCGTCGAAGTGGCGGCCCACGCCCTTGGCGAGGCTGTGGAAGCCGGACGCGACGGCGGCCAGATGCTCGCCGTCCTCCCGGGTCAGATCCTTGGACACCCCCGTCGGGAGCCCGTCGCCGGACAGGACGACGGCCTTGCGGATGCTGGCGACCCGGTCGACCAGGTCGTCCAGGAGCCAGTTCAGCCCCCCGTTGTCGCTCGCCGTGTGGCCGGTCGCCTTCGGTGCGGTCATCGACCGTCCCCCTTAGTCGTTCCTTGTGCTGTGCCGGTCTGGTCTCCGTCGCCCCCTGCGTTCTCCTCCCGGCCGCGCCGCCAGCCGCGCTGCAGCGAGGCCATCCGGCTGCGGACCTCCTCGGCGTCGCGGTCGGCGGGCTGCGCCGCGCGCTCGGCGCGCCGGGCGGTGTTCTGCTTGAGCTGCGGGGCGAGGCTGGCCTGACGTACGCGCCGGGGCAGGGGCCCGGTGGCCGGCTCGTCGCCCGACGCTTCGGCGGCATGTCCGGGCGTGTGGCCGCTGGGGCCACTGGGACGGGACTCCTCACCGCCGCGCTCGCCCGGGTCGACGCGCTCGCCCGGTCCGGCGCCGGCCCGGCCCGTGGCGCCCGTGCCATCGGCGGCGGGCTCGGACGACCTGGTGCGCCGGGACAGAGCCGGGACGTCCGCCGCCGCGCCGGCGCCATCGGCGGAAGGCTCCGGCGGCCTGGCACGCCGGGGCAGAGCCGGGATGTCAGGCGCCCTGTCGATGTCGTCGGCGGCGGGCTCGGACGACCTGGTACGCCGGGACAGAGCCGGGACGTCGGCCGCCGCGCCGGCGCCATCGGCGGGGGTCGCACCGTATTGCTGGACTCGGTCGGTGAGTTCGGCGGGGGCCGCGTCGCGCTGCTGGAACCCGTCCCTGAGTTCGGCGGGAGCCACCTCGCGCTCCTGGAACCCGTCCCGGCGGGAGGCCGTGGTGCGCCGGCGGGAGGACAGCGGGGCCGGTCCGCCCGTCTCGGGGCGACGGGACGCGGCGAAGGGCAGCTGGTCCGGTTCGTCGCGGCGGGGGCGCTGCTCGGTGACGGGCCTGCCGTGCGAGCTGACCAGTTTGGGAGTCTGACGGCGCGGCAGCGGTACGGGTCCGCAGTCATCGGTCTCTCCGCGTGACGCGCGGTCGGCGGACGGGGAAGACGCCTCGTCGTCGGCGCGGGTGCGGGAGCGACGGGGCCGGAACAGTCCCCCGCGCTCACTGTCCTCGTCCCCCAGGACGCCGGGGAAGTCGTCGATGGCGTCGAGATCCACCGGCACCCCCAGCTCGACCGGGCCGTCCAGTAGTGAGGTGGGCACGCCGGGCAGCTGCGCCGGTGCCGCGGACCGTCCGGTGCCGCGGCCCGCCTGCCCGATCCCCTTCGCCGGGCGGTCCCGGTCGAGACGGAAGCCGAGGCCGTTGGTGTCCGGTACGTCGTCGCTGAGCAGTGCGTCGGGGATGAAGACGACCGCGGTGGTGCCGCCGTAGGGCGACGGCTGGAGCGAGACCCGTACGTTCTGCCGCTGGGCGAGGCGGCTGACCACGAACAGGCCGAGCCGGTCGGTGTCGGACAGTTCGAACTCGGGGGTCTCGGCGAGGCGCAGGTTGGCGTCCAGCAGCGCCTCGGCCGTCATGCCGAGACCCCGGTCGTGGATCTCCAGCGTGAAGCCGTTGGCCACCCGCTCGCCGAGGACCTGGACGGCGGTGTGCGGGGGCGAGAAGACCGTGGCGTTCTCCAGGAGTTCGGCCGCGAGGTGGGTGAGGTCGGCGACGGCCGGGCCGGTGACGGCCACCCGCGGCAGCCGCCGTACCTCGATGCGTTCGTAGTCCTCGACCTCGGCGACGGCGGCGCGTACGACGTCCATCAGCTGAACCGGGCGGCGCCACTGCCGGGAGGGGGCGGCGCCGGAGAGGATCACCAGACCCTCGGCGTGCCGGCGCATACGGGTGGTGAGGTGGTCCAGGCGGAAGAGGTCGGCGAGTTCGTCGGTGTCCTCGGTGCGGCGTTCCATGGTGTCGAGGAGCGTGAGCTGCTTGTGCAGGAGCACCTGGCTGCGGCGGGCGAGGTTGACGAAGACCTCGGAGACTCCGGAGCGCAGTTCGGCCTGTTTGACGGCGGCCTCGACGGCGGCCCGCTGCAGGGTGTTGAGGGCCTGGCCGACCTCGCCCATCTCGTTCTTGTCGTACTCCAGGCGCGGCACCTCGGTCTCGACGTCGACCTGCTCACCCACGGACAGCCGGCGCATCACGCTGGGCAGCCGCACCCCGGAGGCCTCGTGCGCCTCCAGCCGCAACTGGCGCAGGTCACGGATGAGCCCGCGGCCGATCCGGACCGACAGGAAGACGGAGAACACCAGCGCGACCAGGCCGAGCAGGCCCGCGACGGCCGCCTGCAGGATCACGCGCATGGCCACCGGATGGGTACGGTCCTGGAGGCGGTCGCCGACCTGGTCGTCGAGGGTGCCGAGTGCGTCCAGGACGCTCGCCGCCGCGGAGTCCCAGCTCTGCGCGGTGAGGCCGCGGGGCGTGCCGGAGTCCGTGCCGATGACGGTCTGTTCGGCCGTGCGCAGCGGGGCGGTGGTGGCGTCCTTCCAGAAGCGTTCGTAGCGTTCGCGGTCGGCGGCCGGCAGCAGCGGCAGGCTGACGTCGTACAGGACGCTGCGCTGGGCGGCGAGGGCGGAGATGTCGCGGGTCTCGTCGCGGGTGAGCCGCCCGACGACGAGGGAGGAGCCGAGCAGGGCGTCCTCGCGGGAGAGCAGTTCACGGGCGCGGCTGACGTTGACCAGCGCGCGTTCCTGCGTGTCCAGATCGACGTTGTCGATGCCTTCGAGGGCGGCGAACAGCGTGAAGCAGGGGTCGACCAGGCGGTTGTAGAGGCCGAAGGCCTGAGCGCGGGTGACCGTGCGCTGCTCGACGTCACGGCGCAGGGAGCCGAGGCCGTCGAAGGCGTCGAGGACTGCGGTGAGGCGTTCGCTGTCGTCCGCGTCCATGTTGTCGACGACGTCGTGGTCGCCGGCGTTCTTGCGGATCGTGGCGATCGCCCGGTCGGTTGCGGCGCGGGTGCGCTGCAGCGCGGACAGGCTGTCGGCGGCTCTCGGATCGGCGAGGTAGACGAGGGCCTGGCGGCGCTCCTGCTGCAGTACGCGGACGGTGTCCTCGGCGGGATAGCCGATGTCCTGCTTGACGTCCGTCACCTGGAACAGGCGGGCGACCTCGCGCCCGGTGAGTACCGTTGCGAAGCCCCAGATGGCGGTCAGGGACACCAGCGGCACGAGAAGCAGCGCCACGATCTTCCGGCGGATCGACTTCCCGCGAAAGCGCATGGCCTCCCCCAGCTCGACCCCCGCCGGTCGGGGGTGCACATGTCCGTCAACAAACGGCGCGAGCCTACTACCGCCTCACAGTTAACTCGAAGACATGTCCGGAGGGTGAACTTCCGTTCTCGCGGCGAGAGATGGCGAGTTGTCCGGTCATTGCGGGAGATTGCCACCGCGATCCCACGGTCGCGCCCGGCCGGACGGAGCTGCCTTGACCGGGCGGTTGGCTGGTTTTCTTCCCCCGTCGGGAATCTTCGGGCGGGATCGTTCGTCCTTCTGTACGGGAAATGGGGGCGGAATGGGCCACAGGTGCCGCATCCCGCATCCCGGCGGCGTAAAACAGCGCAAGCCGGGCAGCCACTGGGGAGCCGGAGTCTTGTGACACCGGGGCGAGCGGTCTGCTGGCGGTGGGGAGTGACGCGGGTGATGGGCACGACGGAGTGGCGCGAAGCGCCCGAGAAGAACGTGGCGGGGCGCCCGGCGGCCCGGCGGGGCCCGGAGGCACCGGATCGCGACATTCCGGCGCAGGGGCGCGCCAAGGAGTCCACCGGCGGACGGCAGCGGTACTCCCGGCCGTTGTGGGTCGAGGAACCCGCCAGACGCCATCCGATGCCGGATCCGGTGCGTACGGCGGCGGTGCGGGCGCTGCTGATCATCGCGGTGACGCTGATCCAGGCGATGGTGGCGTTCCTGTGCACGCTGGCCGAGTCCTGGCTGGCTTTCCCCATGGTGATCAGCAGTGTGGCGAGCACGGTGGTGGCCACCTGGGCCGTGGTCGACGTATGGGTGACCCGCCAGGTGTGGAACCAGCGGTACGGCGTGGTCTCGGAGCCGAGCAGCACGGCCCGGGCACTGCGCCGTGAGCGGCGCGCCCGCCGGCGCGCGGAGCGCGCGGCCCTGCGCGAGCAGGACCGCATACGCCGCCGGGGCACCGGGCAGCTGTCCCACCTGTGATGCCGCGCCCCTGAGTTCCCCGCGGCCGGCTGCTACGGCGTGTTCGACACCGGCTTCCTGAACATCCGCGTCGCCGTGATCTCGCTGTGCACCGCCTCCCCGGCCTGCGGCTGCTGGGGCAGTCCGGGCCGGAGGTGTTCCTCCACGCTGATGTACTTCAGGCCGGCCCTGAGGTCGGCGTCATTGCGCAGGCGGATGACCAGCGGGAACTCGGCCAGGGCGGTCGTGTCGAACAGGCCGGTGGTGTACAGCAGCTGCACACCGAGCGCGTCCGACACGGCCCGCTGCAGCTCCAGCAGGTAGGTGGCGTTGGCACGGCCGATCGGATTGTCCAGGAACAGCGTGCCGGCGTGCCGCTGCTTGTCCCGGCCCCGGTCGTTGCTTCGCAGCGCGGCCATCGTGCAGTACAGGGCGATCGCCGCGGTGAGCAGCTGACCGCCGGAGAAGACATCGCCCATCTGCCCCACGGGTACGCGCTCGGCGCGCAGTACGGCGTCGGGCTTGAGGATCTCGACGGCCACGCCCTTCGGCTGAAGTGCGGCCGCGACTCCCCGCAGCAGCAGCGACATGCCGTCCCGGCGCAGGTCGGAGTTCTTCTTCACGGCCGCGCGTGTGGCGTCGTCGATGACCTCGCCGAGCCGTTCGGTGAGCGTGGCCTGGTCGGGCTCCTCGAAGCGGATGCGCAGGAACTCCTGGCCGGACCACTCGCCGAGTCCCTCGGGCAGCCGGGACAGCCGCTGGGCCGACCTCAGGGTGGCGAGGGCCGACTCCACCAGGCCCCTCAGACGGTCCACGATCGAGTCGCGGTTGCGCTCCAGCTGGGCCAGCTCGTCGGTCAGGACGCGCAGCCGGGGCGCGAACGCGTCCGCCCACTTCTGCGCGTGCTCCGGCAGTGCGGACGCGGGCAGTTCGCGGATCTGCTGCCGGGCGGGGGTGCGGACCTGCTCGTAGCGCGTGGAGTTGGCGTGCCGGACGAGGACGTCGCTCGCCTCGCGCACGGCCGCCTCGGCGGCGGACAGGTCGGCGGCGCAGCCCCGCAGCGAGCGGCGGGCCTCGGCCGCGGAGTGCCGGGCCTCCTCCAGGCTGCCGGGGTACGGCTCCGGCTCCTCCGGTTCCTCCTCGGGGGCGTGTTCGCGCAGCAGGTCGCGGAGCATCGCGGCGGTCTCGTCGAAGCCGCCGGCCGCGTCCTCGGCGGCCCGGTGGGCCTCCAGCAGCTCCGCGTGTGCGTCACGGGACTCGGCCAGCGCCCCGGTGCGGGCGGCGAGCTCGCCCGTCGCGGTGCGCAGCAGCGCCTGGGCGTGTTCGGCGTCCCGCGGGACGAGTTCCTCGGGCAGCTCGGTGTGCGCCTCACCGTCCTCGGGGGCGTGCCGCTCGGCCTCGCCGCGCAGCCGGCCGAGCTGCTCGCTCGCGGTGGACATGCGGGTCTCCAGGAGCTGCACCAGCTCCTCCGCGCGGGCGGCGGCGGCCTGCCGGGAGGGTCCGTCGGAGCCGTCCGGCGACTGCAGCAGCTGCTCGGCGCGGGTGCGGACCTTGTTGCTGAGCCGGTCCAGCTCGGCGCGGGCGGCGCTCTCGTCGCTCTCCGCGCGGGCCTGCTCGGCGCGCAGGTCGGCACCGACGCCGACCTTCTCGTACACCTGCGAGGCGGCCCGGTAGGCCTCGCGGAGGGCAGGCAGGGACGCCCTGGGGGCGTCCGCGTCCTCGGCCGGTACGTCGTCGGGGGCGCCGGCGATCTCGGAACGCTCGGCGCGCAGGGCTCGTGCGGTGCGGCGGGCGTCGTCGGCGGCGCGCTGGGCCGCGCGGCGGTCCTCGTCGGCGGCACGGGCGCGCTCCAGGCAGGCCTGGGCCCGGGCCTCGGACTCGGCGGCCTCGTCGGCGAGTTCGCGGAGTTTCACCTGCCAGCCGGCGCGCTCGCGGAGCCGGTAGGCCAGGCCGGCGAGGGCGTCGGCGGCGCGACGGGCCTTCTGCGCGGCCTCCTGCCGCTCGTCGCGGACCTGCGCGGCCTCGGCGGCGGCCTCGTCGGCCTCCGCGCGCGCCGTGCGGGCCTCGGCCAGCTCGGCCTCGGCCTCCTCGGCGAACTCACGGGTCTCCTGAGCGGCCTGAGCCAGTTCAAAGAGGCGTCCGGCGGGGCAGCCGGTGCGCCAGGAGGCGAGCCTGGCGGCCAGTTCGCGGTCCTTGCCGAGGCGGGCGGCGAGCGTGCGGATCTCCTCGTCCCGCTCGCCGGCCCGCGCCCGCAGTGCCTGCCGCTCCTCGTCGGCGGCGTGTTCGTCGTGCATGGCCGGGTTCGGCGGCACGAGGAAGACGTCCCGGGAGGCGGCGCTGTCGGCGGGCGGCGGGGCGAGCAGGGCGGCGGCCGTGCCGACGGCGACGGCGGAGCGGGGCAGCAGGGCGGCGTCGCCGAGCGCCTCGCGGGCACGCGCGTGCGTGTCGGGGTCGGTGATGATCACGCCGTCGACCAGTTCCGGGCGGGCGGCGAGCACGCGCGCGTGGTCGGCGGGGTCGACGGCCTGGGCGAGATAGCGCCAGCCGGGCAGCGCCGGGATGCCGTGCTCGCCGAGGAACTCCACCGTGGCCAGGACGTCCGGGCCGGGCGGCAGCAGTCCGCCGTCACCGAGCGCGCCGAGGATCCGGGAGTCGTCGGCGGCGGCGGTGCGCAGCTCGAAGAGGTGCCGTTCGGCGGTCGAGACGGCATCGTCGAGGAGTTCGCGCAGTTCGTCGGCGAAACGGTCGAGTTCCTCGGGGGTGAGGGGGCCTTCGGCCGGGGGCCGGCCGAGCGGGGCCGTCCCGGCTTCGGAACGGGCACCGGACGCGCCTGCGCCGGACGTTGCCGGGCCGGCCCCGCCGCCGGGGTTGTCGTCGGCTCCGGTCCGGGGTCCGGGCACGTCGGCCCGGCCCGGCCCGGGCGCACCCGGCAGGCTGAGCAGTTCCGCCAGCCGCTCCTCGGCGGCCAGGGACTCGGCGAGGCGCCGCTCGGCCTCGTAGGACCGCTCGGCCGCCGTCGCGGCGTCCGCCGCGCGGGCGGCGGTCAGTTCCGCTCGGGACTCGGCGGCGGCCGCCTCGCGCGCGTGCTCGGTGACCTTGCGGGCGGCCTCGCGGGCCGCGTCCCAGGCGGCGACGGCACTCTTCTCGGCGTCGCTGGCGGCGAGCGCGGCCCGCGCCGGGTCGGCGTCCGGGGCGCTGTCGTCGAGCCAGCCCGCCCGGACGGCCTCGGCGGTCTCCTGCTCGACCTCGGCGAGGCGCTGGCGAAGATGCCCGGCCTCGCTGCGGGCGCGCTGTGCCTCGGTCGCGGCGGTGGTCGAGTCGCGGTAGGCGCAGTCGCCGACCTCCTGGAGGGCGGCGGAGCGCTCCTCCTCCTCGTTGGCGAGGGTCTCGGCGCTATTGGCGGCCGCGTGCAGGGCCCGTACGAGGTCCACGGCGGCCTTGGCACGTGCGGCGAGCGCGGGCGCGGCGTCCCGCTCCGCCTCCTGGATGGCCGCGGACACACGCGCCGCGCGGTCGGCGGCGGCGCGGTGGCGCAGCACGGCCTCGGCGGCCTGCCAGGCGGAGTGCAGGGTGCGGGCGTCGGCCAGCTCGCGCTTCTGGGCGGCGGCGGACTTCTCGGCGGCGGCGAGGGCCAGCGAGGCGTGCCGGTAGGCGAGTTCCGCCGCGATCAGCGCGCTGCGCTCGCGGGCGCCCTCGGAGTGGGTGACGGCGTAGGCGGCGGCCGTGACCCGCTGGGCGAGGTCGGCGGCGCGCACCCGCTCCTGCACCGCCCGTGCGGACAGCCGCCGGGCGAGGGTGCGGGTACGGCGTTCGGCGCCCGCGTGGATGTCACGCGCGCGTGAGCGGGCCTCGGCGGCCTCGACGATCCGCCCGAGCAGGTCGACCGACCCGGCGGTGAAGTCCCGTTCGGCGATCAGCTCGGCGCGCCGGCCGAGCTTGTTGCCGAAGCCGCTGACGAGGTCGGCGAGGCCGTCGGTGTCACGCGTGTCGGTGACGGCGCGCAGCAGCAGGTCGGTGAAGTCGGAGTCCTTCTTGACCGCGAAGAGCCCTGCGGCCTCGCCCTCGTCGGCGTTCATCTCCCGCTGGTAGCGGAAGAGTTCGGGGTCGAGGCCGAGGTCGCCGAGGTGCTCGATCCAGCGGTCGTGGATCTCCTCCCAGTGCACCTCCAGGTGCGGGTAGGCCTTGCCGGCCTCCGTGAGGGCGTCGCGGAAGCCCTTCATGGTGCGGCGCCGGCCCTGGGCGCCCGAGGTGCCCTCCACGGGCGGCCGTACGGCGGTGGACTCGGCGACGGGCAGGTTGTCCAGGCTCAGTCCGGGGCCGGGCCGGAAGGAGTACCAGGCCTCGGCGAACTTGCGCGGGTCGTTGGACACCTGCCGGCCGCGCCACTCGCTCACCTTGCCGACGACGACGCACTCGCCGGTCTGCACATGCTGCCACTCCAGCGCCACGTGCCCGCAGTCGTCGGCGAGGAGGAACTTGCGCAGCACACCGGAGCTGGCGCCACCGAGGGTGTTGCGGTGGCCCGGGAGCATCACCGAGAAGATCAGCTTGAGCAGGACGGACTTGCCGCCGCCGTTCTCCAGGAAGAGCACGCCGGCGGGCGCGGGCCGGCGCGGCGGGCCGGACGGCTCCTCCTCGAAGAACTCCGCCTGTGTGGGCGCCGGGTCGGGCACGGGCTCGCCGACGCCCCGCAGGTCAAGCACGGTGTCGGCGTAGCGCGCACCGGCGGGACCGATGGAGTAGAGGCGGACCCGGGACAGCTCGTACATGGCGGACTCTCGTAAGTCTGGTGAAAGGTGCGGTGGTTCAGGAAAGGTGCGGGCTCGGCGGCCGGCCCTCAGGAGTGGAAGGGCAGCCCGGCGTCGGCCACCAGCTCCAGGTCCTCGGTGTTCTCGGCGGGCAGCAGGCTGGCCGTGCCGTCGGTCACCGGTACGACGCCCAGCTCCAGCAGTTCGGCCATGGCGGCGCTGCCGGCCATGTCGCGGACCTGGAGCTGGTAGCGGGCCGTGGTGCGGTAGGTGCCGCCGCCGTCGTCGCCGGTGCGCTGCAGGAAGCCCGAGTCGGTGAGGAAGGCGAGGGCCTTGGCCACGATGCCAGTGGTGGAGGCGGCCGGGCGGCGGGCGTCCTTGGTGGCGCCGGTGGCGCTGCGTCTGGCCCAGATGCGCCAGGCGGCCTCGAGGCCGGGCGCGTCGGTCGCCGGGTCGGTGTTCTCGCCCAGTTCCTCGGCCCGCTCCTCCAGGCGCCGGCAGGCCTGCCGTACGAAGGCGTCGACGCCGTTGACGGTGACGCGGCCGATGTAGCTGTCGTCGGCCAGGTCCTCCGGGCGCGGGAAGGCCAATGCCGCGACGGCGAGATGGGCGAGCCCGTGCAGGAAGCGGTCGCCGGAGTCGGCGGCGGTGCGACGCGCGTAGTCGCCCATGCGGACGGCGAACACCGAGTCCTCGGCGGCCGTGACGGCCATGCCCGCGCGCGGGGACACCTCCAGTACGACGAGGCCCAGGCCGGCGGCGACGGCGTCGGCGAGCCGCGCGAACGCCGGGTCTTCGCGGTACCGGCGCAGCAGCTCCGTGTACTCCTGGTCCCGCGCGGGCTGCAGCTTGGGCTGCAGCCCGAAGGCGACGAGCCGCGCCGCGTCGGCGGCGTCGGCGGGGGTGACGGCGGCGGGCGCCGACGGTGCCGACGACTCCGCCTCACTCCACTCGACGTGCTCGCTCACGGTTGGGGCTCCTTGTCGTGCTGTCGCTGACTCATGCTGCTTCCGTCCGGTCCGCCGCCATCCCGGCCGCGTCCAGCAGGGCGGTTCCCACGATCAGGTCCGCCCCGCCGAACTCGGGATCGTCCAGCTCCGTCCCGTCGTCCACGGCGAACAGCAGCTTCTCCTCGCCCTGCCGATACGCGGTACCGACAGCGGGACTGGCCGCATGAACCGCCAACAGGGCCACCAGATAGGCCAGATCGGGGTCTCCGGTGCGCCGGGCCTCGGACAGCAGCCCCGACAGCCTGCGCGGCGCGTCGGCCGGCAGGTCGAGCAGTTCCATCGCGGCGGCCAGCTGCTCCTCGCTGAACCGGCTGTCGTCCGGCGTGGCGATCAGGTCGGGTTCGGGCATCTCCGCGCCCAGGTGCTCCCGCTCGACGGGCGGCGTCAGCAGTATGTCGACGAGGTCCGCCGCCCGGACGGACACCGGCGTGCGCAAGCCCGTGCCGTGGGCGAAGAACTCGTCCGTGACCCGGATCGCCTGTTCCAGGGGCAGCGGTAGGAGCGGGGCGACGAGATGGCCGTACAGGTCGATCCCGGATGTCGTCGCCGGTGTGGCGAAGGCCTGCCGGTCCTGCTCGGCACGGAACAGCGGGCCGGCCTCCAGCAGCCGCGACTGGAGCTGGGTGTGCCGCCGGATGCAGTCCTTGACGATGTCCACCAGCTCGGCGGCGCGGCGCTTGTGCTCGGGCTCCTCGGTCTCGTCGCGGGCCTTGCGGATGTTGGTGAGGATCGCGTTCTCGTGGCGGTAGCGGTCGGCCACGTGGTCCAGGGCCTCGGCGATCATGTCGGGCACGGCGCTGAGCCAGTCGACCGCGCGGACGTTGCGCCGGGTGGCCTCCAGGGCGCGGCGCAGGGTCTCCGAGTACTGCACGGTGCGGTAGCGGGCCTGTTCGGCGGCGAGCTGGGCGTCGGCGAGCCGGCCGCGGCTGATCAGCACCTCCAGCTTGACCTCGGCGGCGATCTGGGCGCTGGTGACGTCGGTGTCGAGGGCGCCGACCAGGACGTTGACCGCCTCGTCCGTCGTGCGCAGGTACACCGTGCCGCCGGGGCCGGGGACCTCCTCGATCAGCTTGAAGTCGTAGTCCCGGCGGACGTACGTACCGTCCGGCGCGAAGGTGCCGTAGACCGCGCGGAAGCCGCGGTCTACGCTGCCGACGTTGATCAGGTTCTCCAGGACCCAGCGGGCCACGCGCTCGTGCTCGGCGGTCGGCCGGTGCGGGGCCTGGGCGGCGATGCGCGGGACGAGCCGGGCCACGATCTGCTCGTGGTCGGCGCCGGTGTCGAAGTCCATGTTGAGCGTGACCAGGTCGATGGCGGCGAGGGCCACCTCGGCCATGCCGTACACCGAGTACTCACCGGCCAGGTTGGCCTTGCGCGCGTCGAGGTCGTGCAGCGGCGCGGTGCAGGCGAGCGCGCGCAGCCGCCGCGCCAGTCCTTCGTCGGCGGCCGGGCCCAATGCGGGGCGCGGCCCCGCGCTGAGCTGGGGCGGAGCGCTGTCCGTCGATGCAGGCGAAGTCACGGTGCACAGACTAGGTCCTGGGTCTGACATCGACCCAAACGACAGGGTCCGCCGGTTTGTCGACAGGGTCGCGGGTCGTTACGGGGCGACCCGGCGCCGGTAGACCTCCACCATCCGCTCCAGCGAGTCCGCGAGGTACGTCTCCAGCTGCCGCTCCGCCTCGCTCTTCTCGCCGGCCTCCAGCGACTGCAGGATCTCGCGGTTGCGGGCGAGGTACGGCTCGTGCAGCCGGCGCGGGTCGTCGACCACGTGGAAGGCGAGCCGCAGCTCGGCGAAGACGCTGCGCATCAGTTCGTCGGTGCGTTCGCTGCCCGCGAGGGCGACCAGTTCCCGATGGAAGTGGATGTTGGCGGTGCCCAGCGCCGTCCAGTCGTTCTCCGCGGCCGCCCGTTCTCCTTCGGCGACCGCTGCGGCGACGCCCTCCAGCCGGTACGGCGGCTCGCCGAGCCCGCGCACGACGGCGCACTCGACCAGGGAGCGCGTGCGGTGGATGTCCTCGACGTCCTCGACGGTCAGGACCCGCACGAACACCCCGCGGTTGAGCTCGTGGACCAGCAGGCGTTCGTGTGTGAGCAGCCGGAACGCCTCGCGCAGGGTGTTGCGGGAGACCCCGAGCGCCCCGCCGATGCCGTCCTCCGACAGCCGGGTGCCGGGCGGGAAGTACCCGTCGGCGATGCGGCTCCGGAGGATGTCCGAGACCCGCTCCGCCGTGCTGGTACGCCCCAGGAGCGCACGGTCGTCGGCCAGTGCGGTCGGCTGCTCTGTCATGCCGGAATTCAATCGCACGGACCGGAACGAAACAACATGGGTATTGAGGGATCGTTGAACGATCCTCTACGGTCTCGGAGACGGCATTGCTCACATTCCCGAGGAGCCGGCATGACGCTGCCACCGCGTACCGAGGACCTCCCCGTCACAGCAGTCGACCAGCGCGCGCACGCGTGGAGTCCGGAAAGCGCCCGGGCCCGCTTCCGGGAGGGCCTCGCGGGTCCGACGGCCGGGGTCGCGGCGGGCCACACACAGGCCAACCTGATCTCGGTGCCGGCCGACTGGGCCTACGACATGCTGCTGTTCTGCCAGCGCAATCCCAAGCCGTGCCCGGTGCTGGACGTCACGGACGCGGGCTCCACGTCGACCGTTCTGGCCGAGGGCGCCGACCTGCGCACGGACGTGCCCCGCTACCGGGTGTGGAAGGACGGCGAACTGGTCGAGGAGCCCACCGATGTGCGTGCGCACTGGCGGGACGACCTGGTCTCGTTCCTGCTCGGCTGCAGCTTCACCTTCGAGTGGGCGCTCGCCCGGGCGGGCGTGCCGATCCGGCATGTCGAGCAGGGCCGCAACGTGTCGATGTACGTCACCACGCGCGCGTGCCGGCCGGCGGGCCGACTGCGGGGGCCCATGGTGGTGTCCATGCGGCCGGTGCCGCCTGAACACATCCGCGCCGCGATCCGGGAGAGCAGCCTGTTGCCGGCCGTGCACGGCGGTCCGGTGCACTGCGGCGACCCCGAAACCCTCGGTGTCCAGGACCTGGCCCGCCCCGACTTCGGCGATCCGGTGACCGTCGCGCCGGATGACATCCCGGTGTTCTGGGCCTGCGGAGTGACCCCGCAGGCGGCCGTGATGGCGTCCCGGCCGCCGTTCGCCATCACCCACGCCCCGGGCCAGATGTTCCTGACCGACGCCCGCGACGAGCAGTACCGGCTGGCCGGCATCGTCTGAGGCCGGTACGCCCGCGGTGGGGCCTGGACCTCGGCACGGACCAGGCCCCTCGGACATCCGGTCACCTTCCCGAAGGGCCCACCGACCGCCCGGAGTCACCCGGTGACAGCAGTCGTCCGCGCCGTTTGCGGCCTGGCGGCCGCGGGGGCGCGTCCGCGGCCGTGGCCCCTGGACGGGCCTCAAGGCCCCCTTCCCGGCCGGCCCTCCGCCCTGTCGGGCGCTACCCGGTGACCACGGTGGTCCGCCCCGGCTGCGCCCCCACGGCCGCACAGGGCGAACCGGGCGCCAGGGCCTCGCAGCCCGCATCCGCCACCGCGGCCGCGCGGCCCGGCGCCGACCCCGCCTCATGGGCCGCGCCCACCGCCGAGACCGCACGCACCGCACCAGCGCCCGGCGCTCCGGCCTCGCCGACCGCACGGACCGTCGAGGGCCTCACTTCACCGGCCACACGGACCATCGACGGACTCACCTCGCCGACCGCGTTGGCCATGGAAGGACCCACCTCGCCAGCCACACGGACCACCGACGGACCCACCTCACCGACCACGCTGACCATGGAAGGACTCACCTCGCCGACCGCGTTGGCCATGGAAGGACCCACCTCACCG